>JAPPKT010000342.1 GCA_028819675.1 Caldilineaceae bacterium
CCTTTTGGGCCCCCCCTTTGGGGGGGGGCCCCCCCCCCCCAACGCCCCCTCTCCTCCAACACGCCAATTCGGCCTCGTGTCGATATTGGTGACAGGTGCCTAATAGAAGGTGTCCGGCCCGACCACGTCCCGCCCGTCCCATCAGGTCCCCGTACGTGCAGGCGCAAGGCCGGCACTGCGTCTCGCCCGAAGACGGTATACAACGCCAGCCACCGCCGGCGCCGATTCCCCGCCAGACTGTTCCCACCCCAAATCAGGGATGCACCCGAACACGCTGAAAGGCTTGACACACATCGCACAGTAAACGATAATTCCTGTATTCCGCCACAGGAGCAATTCCCATGAAAATAACACGCATCGACACGCACTTGACCGAACTGGCCAATCGCTCGATACCCTACGTCGTCGTCCACACCGACGAGGGCATCCACGGTGTTGGCGAGCCATTCTCCTGCGGGCCCGACGGCGCTACCGTCGCCGCCATTCACGACTTCGCAGAGTGGCTCACCGGCCGCGACCCCCGCGACATCGAAGGACTCTATCACCTCATGTACGCTGGCGGCCGTTTCCCTGGCGGCTCAGTCGTAAACGCCGCCATCAGCGGCATCGAACACGCCCTGTGGGACATCGCTGGCAAGGCCGCCGGTCTGCCCGTCTACAGGCTTGTTGGCGGCAAAGCCCGCAACCGTGTCCGCGTCTACCAGAGCATAGGCGGCGATACGCCCGAAGAGGCAGCCGAGGATGCCATCCGTCTCATCCAGACCTACGGCTATACCGCACTCAAAATGGGCCCCCTGCCTTCCGGCTGGCACCAGATGCCTTGGAATCGAGCCCTTCGCGAGACCGAGCGGCGCGTCGCAGCCGTCCGTGAAGCCGTCGGACCCGACATCGATATCGGACTCGATCCCCACGCCCGCATCCTCGAGATCGGCCGTGCAGCCCAACTCTGCGAAGTAGTAGCGCCTTTCCGACCCTTCTTCGTCGAAGAGCCCCTTCGCCCCGAAAACTATGAGGCACTCGCAAAACTCAGCAACAAGGTGAACGTTCCCATCGCCACCGGCGAAATGCTCTACAGCCGCCACGAATTCCGCGAGCTCTTGGGTTACCATGCCGCGGACATTATCCAGCCCGACATCTGCATCACCGGCGGCCTCTGGGAGATGAAAAAAATCGCTTCAATGGCCGAAGTCCACTACGCCAGCGTCGCCCCACACAATCCATGCGGACCGGTCGCCACCGCAGTAAACGTCCATTTCGCCGCCAGCACCTCGAACTTCATGATATTGGAGTACAAGGCCGATGAAGGACGACGCGCAGAAATAGTTGACGAACCCATCAAGCTTATGGACGGCTACCTTGAGCTGCCCGACCGGCCAGGCCTCGGCATCGACCTGAATCTGGACGCACTCGCCGCGCACCCCGGCCGCTCCTGGCACAGGCCGTTCCTCATACGCCCGGACGGCTCTCTGGCGTATCAGTAGACCTCTCTACAGCTGAAAGAGTGTCTGGACCTCTTTTTCCTTTTGGGCCGCACTGAACCATGAAGTATACTGTTGAAAAGAACGCTTGTGCGAACCTTGGCTTGGGCCATCTCTTTGGCAATTGCCAAAATGGCTACTGTACTGATTGAGTTCGGGAAATGACGACTACCGCTATAAATACAATTGAAGATCTTGTGCGGATCATGGACAATCACCCTGAGTGGGTCGAAGCCATGCGCGTTAGGCTGCTGTCGAGGGAAGTCCTCGAACTTCCCCAAACGATGGCTAGGCTAGCCCAAACCGTGGATAACTTCGCCGCCTCCACAAAAAAGCGCTTGGAAGCAATTGAAGATCGGTAGGCTCAGCATGAAACCAGGTTTGACTCTGTGGACGCCAGAATCGACGCAGCTGATTCCAGATTCGAGTCAGTGTTGAACAGCATACAGAAACTTCGCAATGAAATCGCCCCCATCACCGCCGCTCACGTGCGAAATGCCGCGATCGATGACGCCTTTATGATTGCCCACGATCTGGACCTACGTAATCCCAGGACTCTGACCAGAGAAGAGCTATGGGAGTTTTCCGAGTCTGCCGATACATCAGACATTTCCACAAGCGATCTGAGAAGCTTTCACCGCGCCCACCTCATATTGGAGGCAGCCGACAAAGACGGAGAAACATGCTACGTCGCCGTGGAAATCTCCTTTACCGCCAATGGCCGGGATACCGTAAGAGCGATCCGAAACGCAGACTTCATGAAGCGGTTTACCGGAAAGCGCTCGATCGCTGCAGTTGCCGGCCTGTACAAAGACAACCGGATCAACGAAGTATTGGAGTCCGGGTCGGTCTTCTGGCACCAGCTTGACCCTGAGCAACTTGAGGTCGAATAGCGCTGCTCAGAGGAATCTCCTCACAGCCACTTTTCCCCGCCAATCCCATTAGCCGGCATCAGGCCCATCCAACAAAATGGTCTGAGCATCTTCCATCCCAACAGGTAGGACACAGTTGGCAATCACGAAGGAACGGATCCATGCACGCCATCGAAGTCGAACATACTCAATCAGGTCATCAACTCGTCTGGCGGGAGGTGGAAGACCCGATTCCCCAGCCGGGCGAAGCCCTCGTCTCCATCCACGCGACCACACTGAATCGCGCCGACCTGTCACAGGCTGAAGGAAACTATCCTCCGCCCCCCGGAGCGCCCCACATCATGGGGTTGGACATGTCAGGAGAAATCCTCAAGCTTGGCCCGGGCGTAGAAGGCTGGCAAGTCGGCGACCAGGCTTGCGCACTCCTCGCCGGCGGTGGCTATGCCGAAAAGGTTGCAGTCGACCAGCGACTCCTTATCCCAATTCCCCCCGGCTGGTCCTTCGAAGAAGCTGCCTGCCTGCCGGAAGTCTACCTGACCGCCTACGTCAATATCTTCATGGAAGCCGGTTTCCAGGCCGGTGAGACCATTCTCATCCACGGCGGCGCCAGCGGCGTAGGCACCGCCGCCATCCAACTGGCAAAGGGCGCTGGAGGGCGCGTCATCACCACCGCCGGACGCCCTGACAAAGTGAAAGCTTGTCAGGACCAGGGCGCCGATCTGGCCGTCAACTATCGGACAGAAGACTTCGTTGCCAGTACGCTTGAGTTCACCCAAGGCGAAGGCGTCGACGTTATCCTCGACATGGTGGGGGCAGAATACCTGGAGCGCAATATCAGCCTTCTGAAGGTGAAGGGCCGCCTCGTATTCATCGCCACGCTGGGCGGTTCAGAAGCAACCGTGGACATCAGGCAACTGATGGGCAAGCGCGCCCGCCTGATTGGCTCAGTTCTTCGCGCCCGGCCCGTCGCAGAAAAGGCGGAGATAATTCGGCGCTTCCGACAGCAATTCTGGGGGCAAATCGAGGAGGGCTCGATCCGTCCCGTCATCGACAAGGTGATGCCCGTCGCCGATGCTCATGCCGCCCACGAGCGCTTGCGAGACTACCAGAACATAGGCAAAATCGTGCTCAAAGTTCGCTGAGCTCGTCCAATAGAGCCAGTACAGCATTCTCAATCGCGGCCAGCCCCGAATCTGCGTCCGTCACATCCACGTCGTAAATGTTCCAATAGCGCACCCGGTCCGTCCATTCCGGAAAGCGCGCCGCAATAAGGGGCCGGTGCTCCACATCATTCATTCCAATAGTCAGCGCCGCAGCAATGAGGTCCGACGACTGCAAGTCTATCGGCAGACGGAGCGGTTCGCGCGGTGCCATACCAAGCCTGCGCAGCCGCTCCAGGGCGTGCTTGGACATGAAGCCCAGATTTTCCAGACTTGGCTGCAGCCCGCGGCTCCTCGCCTGCCATGCCAGATTCTTTCGCCGGGCATGCTCATTGAAAAAGTGCTCGGCAAATCGACTGCGGTAGTAGTTTCCAGTGCAGAGGAACAACACAGTGGCCGTCATCGGTCCCACACCCCGGTTCCTAACTCTGATTGCGTAGAGTTATCGCCTGAAAGCTGTCGGCGCTCGACTCTTCTCTTACTATCACCTGGAAGGAAAGTACCTGGAAAAAGCCTTCTAGGATCGGTTGCAACTCGTCATCAGCATAAAGTGCAAAAAAGCGTTTGGGCTCATAGAAGTCCTCTTCCCGCACCCCTTCGAAGCTTCGACCACCGTGCATTAGGATGAAGATCAACCCCTCCGGCCTGACTACCCGCCGGATCTCCCGTAGAACCTTTGCGAAGTCCACCTTTGGCACATGAAGAAGGCAGTTCTGGGCGAACAGCCCGTCATAGTGATCATCCGGGAAATCCAGATGCAGAAAGTCCATCTCATAGGCTTCCAGCCCCTTAGCACGGCACAATCGAACCATCTCCGGCGAGAGGTCCGTGCAGACGACCTTTAGCCCCCCATCTTGGAAAAAAAGTCCTGCCTGACCCGTTCCGGCGCCGATTTCCAGGAGTGAAGCCAGATTCTCCGCCTGCAAACGCCGCAAAAACTCCGCCCACAACGCCTGTCTCCACCCCTGGACAGGTTTTCTATCCCGCTCTTCTGCCTTGGAATCGTAGGCGCGCTTCAGTTCAGAGGTAACGGACGTATAATCAGTCACGGCGTGATGCCCGAAGTGTCATTCTCAAGGTTGATCGGCCTGGCCAGTAGCCGCCTGTTCGAAAAAACCGGGCCCGGGCTGTGCCAGCATGCGCGCCAGCGGCCGCAGCTCCATCCACCACTGCTCAAGCGGACGTTGGTGCACTTCGTCCATCAGCCGCGGAATCCGGTACAGCGGCGTAGCGTTTACTTCGCCTTCCTGAATCCCCAGGCAAACCGCCCCCACGTCCGAATAACTCCTCGGTCCCGGTTGGCTCGCCGTCTCTTCAATTCTCTGCACTGCCTCCCAGGCAAGTCGCGCCGCCAGGATGCGGTCGAACGGGGACGGGTTGCCGCCCTGCTGCAAGTGCCCCAGGATGGACTGACGCACCTCAAATAAATCCCCTCCCTCTTCTTCGAAAAGCGCGGAAATGAAGGAAGTCGTATAGAAGGAGTTGGCAGCTTCGTTCCTTATCATCAGCCCCAAACGCTTGCCCTGCTGGAACCCCTGCTTCAGGAGATTGATATCACGTTCGAGGTCCTTGAGCGTAATCCCCTCCTCGTGCAGATAGACGCGTTCGGCCCCCGTGGCAATGGCGCTCATCAGTGCCAGGTATCCGCAGTATCGCCCCATCACTTCGACAATGAAACACCTGTTAAAGGCCACCGCAGACTGCTTAATCTTGTCCACAACTTCGACAATACTGTTCAAAGCTGTGTCGGCGCCGATACTCAATTCCGAGCCTGGCAGATTGTTGTTAATGCTCGCGGGAATGCAGATTATGGGTATGTCAAAAGCCGGGAAATTGTGTCGCTCTTCGTACAGCCTGTGCGCGGCGTGATATCCTGCCCAGCCGCCTATCATCACGATCGCATCCACCTGATGCTTCTCGAGAACCTGCGCCCCAGCGTACAACTCCGCGCCCTCCGGGGTCTTCCGGCTGCTCCCAAGCTCCGATCCCCCGGTTGGCGCCCAGCCGTTGACGGTCATCCAATTCATCTCTTCGAGATCGTCGTCAATCAGGCCCCGAAAGCCCCACTTGACACCCAGAGGAATGTGGCCGTTGTCCTCCAGCATGCGAACGACCGCACGCGTAGCCGCGTTCATTCCCGGCGCCGGCGCCCCTCCAGTCAAGACGGCAACACGCAGTCGCCGCTTGTTCGGCTGCGGCGGGCGCGGGTTCGCGCGTATCAACGTCCGCAGTATGCGGAACGAGTCCTTGTAGGCCTTGCCCCGGTACGCCATCGCCTCGTCAAACCGGCATTCGTGGATGCATCTGCCGACCTCGAGCGTCTGTTCCACGCACTCCTTCAACGAGCTGTGAATGATCTTGTTGTTCTCAATACCAATCAGAACCGCTTCGTCGCTCGGCTTGGCATCCAGAACCGCCTCCGCCGCCGCCGCACCCAGCAACGTCGCCAGGACCCGGTCGGAAGCGCTGGGCGAACCGCCGCGTTGCACATGACCAAGAACCGTCACCCGTGCCTCTTCGCCTAGATACTTGGTCAGCACCTCTTCAACATAGCCGCTGGAAATCGGGTTGCCATGACGGTCCTGGGCACCCTCTGCCACCACTACAATGCTGTCCCGCCGGCCCATCTCTCGACCCTGCCGCAAGATCGAGCACATCCTCTCTTCCCACGCATCCAGGTTGGGCGGGCTCTCCGGAATCAGCGCGAAATCGGCGCCCGAAGCCAGCGCCCCCATCAGGGCCAGATGGCCGCAGTGATGACCCATCACCTCCACAACAAATGTACGCTGGTGACTCGCCGCCGTGCTCGTGATGGCGTCAAGCGCTTCCGTGATGCGGTGAAGCGCAGAGTCCGTTCCTATCGACAGGTCCGTTCCGAACATGTCATTGTCAATCGAACCCACCAGCCCTGCAACCGCAAGAAATCCGTACTCCTCCCTGACCGAAGGATCAAGGCTCCCCTCGGACACCAGCTCCTCAACTAATGTGCACCACTCCTCCCGCAGGACCTGCGCGCCGGTCAAACTGCCGTCGCCGCCGATCACAATCAAACGGTTTATGCCCTGCAGAAGCAGATTGCGCACCGCCTCCTTGCGTCCCTCCCTTTCGAGAAATCCAGGACTCCTGGCGGTGCCAAGTAGAGTTCCCCCCTGTTGCAGTACACCGCCTACAAATTCCCACGTGAAAGGGCGAATCAGTTCTCCGCCCTCGATCATGCCTTGAAAACCTTCGAATATCCCGAATACTTCAGCCTTCCGCTCCAGCGCCGCACGCACAGCCGATCGCACAGCCGCATTCATGCCCTGCGCATCACCTCCACTTGTGAGGACGCCAAGACGAACTGTATTTGTCATGCGCCGCCCTCCTCTCGCGGCAAAACTGCATCCTTAAGCCGCCCTGCGGCGGCCCCATCTGATTTCCCGAGATTATAGCATGTAGCAGTCCATTCTCGCATCTGCCTTTCCCCGCGCCGTCTCCCCCAATCCCCAAATCAGCCCCGTAGGGGCAGGCCTTGTGCCTGCCCGGTCACCCCCCGCGCCGTCTCCCCCAATCCCCAGATCAGCCCTGTAGGGGCAGGCCTTGTGCCTGCCCGGTCACCCCCAAAGCATGCCATCTCCACCTGTCGGTCGCCCACACCATCACACTTAACACATGGAGTATCGAAATCACCACTTCGGTCCCCCCACCATCTCCAACGGCTCTCGAAACCGGGCTCCCACCTGAATTCCGGACAAGCATCTCCTGTCAGAACCAATGATTTGCCCTGCACTCTTTGACAGATCAGGCCAAAAAAATGTAGACTAACGGATCAGAATCAGGATCGTGATTGGCTAGACGGCTTCGAAGCTGAATGTCGGCGTAGAGCTCTTACCGGCGTATTAAGTCACTTGGACGAGAGGTTTCGATCATGGCTGCCAGACGAAGAACTTCATATAAAATAGGGGTGACCGGCCTGGGCGAGAGACAGGAAATCGCACCGGGTCTCTTTATTAACACAGTTTACAGAGGCTGTACGCCCGGTTTTGTCGTCACCGACGAGGGCCTGATCCTCATCGACACGCCCTTGATCCCCAAACAGGCCAAAGACTGGCGGGAACAGATTGAAGCTGAGGCCCCCGGCCTGCCCATCCTTTATGTGTTCAACACCGATCACCATCGCGGCCATGCCTTGGGCAATCAGTATTTTCTGCCTACCACCGTGATCGCTCACGAGCGCGCCTATAAGGAAATGTCGGGGTACACCGAAAACTTCAAAGAGCGCGTCTACAACAGCTTCAAGCGCGAGCCGGAAATCCAGGAGCAGCTGACCAACATCGATATTATCCTCCCAAACGTTACCTTCACCGACAGCGCTCGCCTCAAATATGGAGGTCGTGAGATACAGCTGATCTATCTCGGCGGCCATACACCCGCCACCAGCATCGCCTGGCTGCCCGAAGAGAAGATCGCCTTCGTCGGCGACATCCTCTGGGTGGACCAGCATCCGTACATGGCCCAGGCCGATTCTCTCGAGTGGATCGAAGCGCTGCGCCGAATTCGAACCCTCGGCGCCGAAAGATTGGTGCCCGGTCACGGCCCCGTATGCCGTCCCGATGACACCTACCGGGTAGAAGAGTACATCCTGTTCAAACGAGAACGCGTCCGCGACTACTACCTTGCCGGCAAAACCAAGAATGAAGCAAAGAGCGGGCTGGTCGGCGAAATGTTGGAGCTGTTCCCTGTCCCCCTCGAACGCAAAGCCAAAATTGAGAGCCAGATAAAGTCCGGCATCAATCGCGTCTACCGTGAAATCCAGCGCGAAGAGGAATTGGCCGAAGTAGAGTCGGGCAACGGCGTGCTTCCGCCGCCGCCAAACGGAGAACACGGCCTTCACGAGCCCCAGGCCGAAGCCAACTTGCTTCCCACGCCTGTCGCGGTGGAGGCCAGTTAGTAGTGGCCTACTCGGTTCGGGAAGAGCGCCAAAGTCTTGCCGTAAGTCTGCGGGAAGACCTCTTCGAAGCGGAAAAGATGATCGTTCAGCTGCGGCGCGACAACGTCGAACAGTTTCTGCAGCTGCTGGACCGCATCGAACAAAGATTCGCCGACCTGGAGTCGAGCGGCCTCGACCTGCGCCCCGAATACACCAGGTGGGGCAGCCTGCATAGCAAGGTGCGGCGCGAGGCAAGACGCATCGTTCGCGCTATCGACCTGGCCGGCGGTTCCGAGCATTTGCGCCAGGCAAACCAGCCCGCAGAAGGGTTCTGGTGGCGCCTGGACGCAGTGGTGGCCGCAGCCCGCCGCCGGTTGGTGCGCAGACTGAGCATCTCCTTCGCCTCCATCCTGGCTGTGTTGGTGCTTATCTGGGTCCTTCTCACTTTCGTCTTCCCCCCCGACCCCAATACAGTAGTCGCCTCCGAAGCAATCTCCACACTGCAGCAACTGGCCTTCGAGGGCCGGTGGGAAGAGGCTCTGGCCGTTATCGAAGAGGCATTGGCTCAACTCACCCAGCCGGATGCTGAACTCCTGATCTGGGAAGGAGTAATACGCGGTAAATTGGGCCAGGAGGAACGCGCCGCCGAGGCTCTCGAAGAAGCAAAATCTCTCGTGCCTCCAGGGCAGCTCGTAGCCTACTGGTGGTCGCTTGGCTCTGTTCAGCTTTCAGTTGGCGATGTGGAGGATGCCCGGACCTCCGGCTTTGAAGCGATTGGGATCGACGATTCCGATCCCCAGGGCTACTTTCTTTTGGCAAGTGTCGCCGAGGTCATAGGTGACACGGTTTGCGCTGTTGACCTCTTCGAAGAAACGTTTCAGCTGGCTGCCGACAGCAACCCTCAGTTAGCCGTGATTGCCCGCGTACGCATGGGAAACCTGCTCCAACGACCCGCAAACATGCCGCTCCTGGGCGATGACGAGACAGCTGACGCTAACGAGGAGGGCGGCGAAAACAGCCAACAGGCCCAGGAATCCGACAACGGCCTGCCCGAGTCCTGCGCGGGACTTTAATTCCTCAATTTCGATGCCAACCTCGCCCGCCTCTGCTCAATTTCCTGCCTGAATTTTTGTGCCGGCGCAAAATCCTGTAAAATAGGCCAGCGTCGGTCGAGTATCCATACGCCCCCTTAGCTCAGAGGATAGAGCAACGGACTTCTAATCCGTCGGTCGTAGGTTCGACTCCTACAGGGGGTGCCTCAAAAACTAGGTGACGCTTGCTCTGCGGTAGACCGCCGAAGAGTGAGTCCTATTGCTTGTTACGCAGCCCCTCCTTACGCGCCGGAACTCAACTTCCTGACTCAACAAAAAAGCACCGCCAGTGACCTTTTGGACATGGCGGCGCTACTCACTGCAATCGGTCGACGAGAAACCTCACAGCGATTTCACAGTCACAGCGGCCAGCGTGTCGCCGGCAATAACCGCGTGCGCGTAGGCAGTACATGCGCGAATGTCGTCGAATTCGAGATCTGGGTAATCATCTAGAAGTGCCTCTGGAGTGATCCCTTGCGCCAATAGGCTTAGTACGAGCTCCACCGATATTCTCATGTCTCAAACGATAGGCTTTCCCCGAATACGTCCGGACGTGCGGTTATACGCCTTAGCAGTCTTTCATCCGTCGGCATTCTGTTCCTCCATAGCCTGGCTCTTGGCCCATTCTCAGCACCGGGCGGCAAGCCCCGTACAAAAGCAAATCGAAATTTAACCCAAATTGGTCCAAATCGCGATTGCCTTGTGCGCGAGCCCTAGCCAACCCGGTCCCGCACCGAACCCTTCTCCGCGATAGTCTCCAACGGATCCTTCTCGTTGATAGCAGTCAGACCTGGCTTGCCCTCCTCAAAATAAGGGAACGTCGGTCCACCGGCCGGCGCCGCCCACCGCACCCCGTTTGCTATGACCTGGCGGACAATGTCCATGTGAAATATCGGGTACGTCTCGTGTCCCGGACGGAAATAGAAGATCTTCCCATTGCCCCGATGGAAGCATGCTCCGCTGCGGAATACATTGCCTCCCTCAAACCAGCTGACGAACACCAGGTCGTCCGGCGGGGGAATATCGAACAACTCCCCGTACATCTCGCATTCCTCAATCTCAAAGTAGGGCGGCAACCCTTGCGCGATCGGGTGGGACGGCTTGACTACCCAGATGCGCTCCTTCTCGTCAGCCTCACGCCAGCGTAAACTGCACGTCGTACCCATCAAGCTCCGAAATATCTTCGAGAAATGGCCTGAGTGCAAGACCACCAGCCCCATCCCCTCCAGCACCCGCCTCTTGACCCGCTCCACGATCTCGTCGTCCACCAGCGCATGAGCCCTGTGGCCCCACCAGGTCAATACGTCAGTCTCCGCCAGGACTTCGTCTGTCAGGCCGTGCTCGGGCTCATCCAGCGTAGCCGTGCCTACTGAATTGAATCCATGCAAGCGCAGCCCTTCCGCAATCGCACCGTGAATTCCATCAGGGTAGATTCCGCCGATGAACTCGTTTATCTTCTCGTGCTGATACTCGTTCCAGACCGTTACGCGAATGTCGCCCATCCTGTCTCCTCCATAATCTGGGTACTGTTAAACGGTGTCGGATCACACGCACCTGGGGTGCGGTCCCTTTGCCCATCTGTTATGACTCTCCACCCTTCACGGCCCTCTAACTGCCGACCGTCACCGGCCTTCCACCCTGACCGGCCGACTCCTTAATCGCATCCCACAAGCGCGCCATGCGCAGACCGATCTCCGGCGGGCAGGGGTTCTCAATCTCGCCGGCCCGTACACGCAGGAACTGCTGCCACGTACCCAGCGATTCGGGCAGCTCAACCGGCGTCAACGCCTCGTCCTCCATCTCCTGGACCAGTAGTCGCTCCCCCCAAATCCCTGTCTGCAGCATCCCTTTCTCACACATCACGCGTACGTCCGAGCCGATCACGGAATTCGTGTTTCCTGCCGCGTTCATCGACACCAGTGCACCCGACTTCAGCCGCGCAATGACCACCGAAAGAATGTCCACCGGCGCCCCTTCGTTTTCCATCCACGCCGCAACCTCGACAAAGTCCTCCCCCGCCAGATCCGAAATAGTATTGAGCATATGCGCACCGGTGTCAAACAAGAAGCCGCCTCCGGCAACCTCGGGATCCTGGCGCCACAGGCCCGTCGTGAAGGACTTCCAATTCTGCCACGCAACGCCGCTGATGGTCAGAATCCTTCCCAACTTCCCCGACCGCAAAATCTTCGTTCCCGTACGTACCTGCGGCGACATGCTGCCGTTGAATGCCACGGAAAGCAGGCGCTTGCTTCGATCCCGCACCTCAATCAGCTCCACTGCCTCCTGCGCGTTCATTACCATTGGCTTCTCTAACAATACGTCCAGCCCAGCCTCCAGACACGCCTTCGCCTGCGAAAAATGCAGTACGTGCGGAGTAATGATGAAAACAGCGTCCAGTTCGTCGCACGCCAGCATCTTTTCCAGGTCCGGCTCATTCGGGGGCGGCGTCTCGCCCGCCTCGTCAAAGAGCGCACAAAACGCCTCATACGACTGGCCCGAAGGCTCACATACGATCTTTACCTCGGTCGTATCCTGCTGCATCAGAATCCGTCGCGTATGGTGCCGCGCCATCCCGCCGCACCCGACAAACGCCATTCGAACGCGGGGCGTCCCCCCGCCGGAGCGACTTTCCGTCATCCTCTGACTCCTGACATTCTTTAATGTGGAAGATTGCTGCATCCCAATTCGGGCCGGACCAACGGCGCATCCGCCACTGGGGATGGCGGTCCTGCGCCCTACGATGGGCCCGTTGTGCCGGCACACATGGGGGACAAAGACGGCTTACGTCCGGCCACACCATCATACCTTGCCGCACGACCACCGGCAAGATTTCACCCCCAAAGGAGTGCATCCCAAAACGGTGGCGAAATCTCCTATACCTCCGGAGGCTCCCAAGCTATGGTCCATTCCATTCCTGTTTCCGCCAGGCTATGCGCCGTCTCTGACTGCTAACTACTGACTACTGGCTGCTGCAGTTCTGGGCGGTCGGGGCGAGTGGGCCCACCCGTTTTGGGGGGGGGGGGGCCCCCCCCCCCCCCCCCCCCCCAAAAAACCCCAAAAAAAAAAGGGGGGGTTTTT
>JAPPKT010000114.1 GCA_028819675.1 Caldilineaceae bacterium
AATATCGACACCCGGTCGATGAGGCATGTTGTTGGGGGGGGCGTTGCGGGGGGGAGCCCCCGCACAAGGGAGGGCCGAATAGGCCCGACCGCCCGGAACTGCAGGGGTTAGGGGCTGGGGGCCAGGGGATAGAGACGGCGCTACCTCTGACTCAGAGTTGAACGTGAGATGGGTGCGGCTCCGCTGGTACTCAAGGTAGAGGAAAGTTCACCCCCCTTTGGGATGCACCAGCCCGAAAGAGCGACTTGACCGAGTGGCCCCAAATCAAATAGAATTATATTGTTCGGGCCTTACCTGCATCAACGTTTCCAACCCTCAAAACACATAGACAAGAGGAGGCCAAGAGATGAGAAGGCGAAATATCTCCTTTGCAGCCACGATAATAGGACTAATCGTGATGCTTGCCATGCTTGCCGCCTGTGCTCCTGCTGGCCCGGCGGACAGCGGCGCCGACCAGGCCGCCAGCGCCGATGAGTCGGAAGCAGCCGCGCCGGCCGATGAAGGAGGGCCCAAGTACGGGGGAATCCTCAAGTTTGGCCAAGCGCAGGCGTCAACCGTGATCAACCCTTGGGGCGGACGGCTGCACGGCGCCACCGAGTGGAACATACTCCACCAGATCTATGAAGGACTGCTGTATTGGGATTCGGGATACAACAACAACCCCTCGCTGGCCGAGTCCTGGGAGGCGGTCAGCGAAACCGAATACATCTTCAATCTGCGCAAAGGGGTCCTGTTTCACAACGGGCAGGAGATGACATCGGAAGACGTCGTCTACTCCTTTGAGCACGCGATGGATGAGTCGATTTCCGCCTACGCGGGCTGGCTGTCGCCGGTTGCAAGCGTCGAAGCTACGGACGACTACACAGTTAAGGTGACTCTCAAGGAGCCGTACAGTCCATTCCTTGACGTGATTGGAAGGCCGGCGGTGCTGGTCATGCCTGCGGGCACCTTTGAGAAGGAACCGTTCGAATACATTGGCACGGGGCCTTTCAAATTGAAGGAGTTTGAGCCGGGCGTCAAGACTGAGCTGGTCAGAAATGAGGACTATTGGGAGGAGGGCGTGCCCTATCTGGACGGCATCAGCATGTCCTATCTGCTCGACGACGCGGCCCGTGCGGCAAACCTTTCCTCTGATGCGGTCGATTTCATTATGATGGTGCCCGGCGCGTCCTGGGAATCTCTGACGCAGCAGGAGTACAAGCTGTTTACCGGCGACACCGGCATCTTCTTCATGTTCACGTTCAACGTGGGGAGGGAGCCGTTCAACGACCCCAACGTGTTGAAGGCGCTGCAGCACCTGGTTGACAGGCAGGTCATGTGTGATGTCTACACCGCCGGTCGCTGTAATCGCTTCTTCGCAGGCGACCCGCAGCCGCCGACCAGCCAGTACTATACCGGCATCGAGTATTTCAAGGAGCCGGACATTGAGAAGGCCAAGGAGTACCTGGCCAATTCCAACTATCCGGACGGTTTCGAAGTGGACCTGAACTTCTACGGGGCTGCCTCGGATGAAGGCCAGATCGCCGAGATCCTTCAGATCAGCGCGGCCGAACTGGGAATCAAGTTCAATCTGCTGGCCACCGACCATGCGGTCTGGGTGGAGAAGGTTTACAAGGGTGAGTTCACCGCCGCCCTGCAGGGCCTCTACGCTTCGAGTCCGGACGACATATTCTACGGGATCATGCATCCGGAGGGCGTGTCACACGGCTTTGCTCCCAACTTTGACATTCCCGAGTACAACGCGCTGGTGGAAGAGGCGCGCAGGGTAACCGACCCCGACCAGCGCCGGGAACTCTATACGGAGGCGTTGACCATTGGGTATGAGGCGGGATGGCCTCTCATCTATCTCTTCACCTATGACGATCGTATGGGCATGCACCCGGATGTCATGGACTATCAGGTAGACGGGCTGGGCACAGTGCGCTTTCTGAAGTACGTTTGGCTGGACAGGTAGGGGCATCAGTCACATACAGGAGGGCGCGTTCCCCGAATTGGGGATCGCGTCCTTCCTTTGGCGGCGCGAGGTCGCGGCTGTGCCATGACATGCCTGCCGATATCGCGCCTGACTTCGTAATTCCAAGTTGTGAAAGAGGAGACGACGCTACATGTCGCGATTTCTGGGTCGCCGTCTGATTCGCGCTGTACTGACCGTGTGGGCAGTTGCGACCCTGGTCTTTCTGTTGATGCACGCGCTACCGGGCGACGTCGTGCTCGTGCTGCTCGACACTGTCGGCGCAGGGTCGCCAGCGGCCGAAAAGATGCGCGAGTTCCTTGGGCTAGACCGGCCACTTTATGTGCAATATTTCGACTGGCTGGGGGATATCCTCAGGGGAGACATGGGCAACTCTCTGTTGGGGGGCTACCCGGTCTGGGACCTGGTCAAATCGCGGATTCCGGTGACGGTGGAGCTGGCGGCTCTGACGATCCTGTTGGGGCTCTCGATCGCGATTCCACTGGGAATTGTGGCGGCAGCCAGAAACGGTTCGTGGGTTGACCTGCTGGCGATGCAGTTCGGGCAGCTGGGTATCTCGATACCGAATTTCTGGATTGCCACAATTCTGATTCTGGTGGTGGCGGCGCGGCTGCAGTGGTTGCCGCCGTCCGGATACAAGCCGATCAGCGACGGCCTGGGGGCGAACCTGCTGCATATGATCATGCCTTCGTTGAGCCTGGCGCTCCCCTTGGCAGCGGTGATGACGCGCGTTGTGCGCTCGGCGGTTCTTGAGGTACTCAACCGGGACTACATGAGAGTTGCGCACGCCAAGGGGCTCCATCCTCAGCAGGTACTCTGGAGGCATGGACTAAGGAATGCGGCGATTCCGATCGTGACCGTAATCGGACTGGAATTGGGCTATCTGCTGGGGGGAACGGTACTGATTGAGGAGATGTTCTTCGTGCCAGGGCTCGGTCAGTTAACGGTACGCGCGTTGCTTAACCGGGATCTGCCGGTGCTGCAGGGGGTATTGTTGCTGTATTCGACAGCCTTTGTCTTGGTGAATCTTGTTGTGGACCTGCTCTATGGCCAAATCGATCCACGAATTCGCTACGAATAACGCCGGGATGGAGGGTACGCTGGCGGCGAGAAACCCGCTGCGGAGCTTCGTGTGGCGGGCACTCCGTCACCGCCTGTTTACGGCCGGCTTTGTCATCACACTGATACTGATCATCACGTCAGTCTTCGCGCCTGTCTTCGCCACCAAGGACCCATTTGAGGCGGATTTCAGCCAGATGCTTGCCGACCCCAGTCTTGACCATTTCCTGGGCACCGACTATCTGGGGCGGGATCTATACAGCCGGATCATCTACGGAGGCCGGTTCAGCCTGCTTGTCGCACTGCTGTCGATGGCGCTGTCCGGCCTGATCGGGCTCTTGCTGGGGATGGCAGCCGGGTACTTGCGAGGGCCGGTAGAGACCGGCATCATGGCCTTCATCGACCTGATGTTCGCCATTCCGGGCCTGCTGCTGGCCCTGACGATCTCGGTGCTGCTGGGGCCGTCCACGCAGAATTTGATCATTGCACTTGCGGTCATCTATGTCCCTATCCTCTGCCGCGTCACGCGCGGCGCGGTGATCGCGGTTTCGCAGCTGCCGTACATCGAGAGTGCACGGGCAATTGGCGGATCCAGTTGGCGGATTATGATGCTCCACCTGCTGCCGAACGCAGGGGCGCCGGTTATCGTCCAAATCACGATTGGGCTGGCGTGGACGATACTGAGTGAGGCGGCGCTGACTTTTCTTGGATTCGGTGCGCAACCGCCCGCTCCTTCGTGGGGTGCGATCCTGGCCGGGGGACGCAAGTATTTGAATACGCATCCGGAGATGTCGGTGTTCCCGGGCATTGCCATCGCCATCTCTGTTCTCGGCTTCAATCTACTTGGCGACGGACTGCGAGATCTACTTGATCCTACCTTGCGAGAACGCTGAAGCCGCGTATAGGAAGTGAAGAGCTCTCCCTGCCACGCCTTTCATTCGACACTGGAGCGAACACGATGAAGATCCTTGTTACCGGAGCTACCGGACGCATCGGCAGCCGTCTCGTCGACGAACTCCTGCGGCGGGACCATCAGGTGCGCGCTCTTGTGATGCCTGATGATCCTATGCGGTCCCGAGTCGAAGTCCCGGGTGTCGAGATTGTGGAGGGGCAGCTTACGGAGCGGGACAGCCTGCGTCCTGCTGTGGAGGACGTTGACGCGGTCTACCATCTGGGCGCTCATCTGCCCCAGGGCCGCACGTCAGATGAACTGTTCGATACCAATGTAGTCGGGACGTACAATCTGCTGGAAACGCTCGTGCCTCACGCAACCCGGATCAAGCGATTCGTCCTGGCCAGCACGGACAACGTCTATTGGAATCCCAACGGGGCACTCTATCTGCCGGTAGACGAAGAGCATCCCCGTATCAACGACGACCCGTATGGGATGAGCAAGATCCTGTGCGAGGATATGTGCTGGGTCTATATGAGGCGCTGCGGTCTGCCGGTGACGATCCCCCGCTTTGGCGTAACGCTGGCGTGCGAAGAGCTTCTGGATCCCACTTCAATCTGGGCCGACAAACTCTACCTGCCCGGCTTCCTGAAGCTGCTGAAAGCCAGGCCCAGCTTGTCAAGCGAGGAGCAGGAGACGGTCGAGAATCTGGAGGACCTTGATGCCCGCGATCCCATGTTGGTGATCGCGCGTGACCCGCAAGGGGTGGCAGGGACCGAAATGGTGAACGATCCGCGAAATCTGGCCGAGGGGCTGGTTCTGCTGTTGGAGAATGAGATCGCGGTGGGCAAGGTCTTTCATCTGATGGCGGCGCAGCCTTTCGCCCACGATGAATTGTTGAAGTACATTTCGAAGGTGACCGGCTGGCCCTACGTCGAGGTGACGGTGTCTAAAGTTCTCCACTGGGAGTTGAGCATCGCCAAGGCGCGGGCAATGCTGGGGTACAATCCGACCAGGGACGTGTTTCAGATGATTGATGAAGGCTGGGCGATGAAATCCTGAGGGGCTGACCCTCTCTTGACGGAGGGAACCTCACGCCCCTTCCTCCTCGATGCAGCACCCCGCATCGAACAGAATAGCCAGACAACAATTCGACACGTGGGTTTCCGGACGGCTACGAGTGCGCCGTCTGTGGGACGGGTGCGTCCAGGGTGCCGGCGAGGTCCAGTTCGAGGGCGCGGTGGCAGCTTACGGCGTGGCCGGGGGCGACCTCTTCCAGAACGGGCGTTTGTTCGCGGCAGAGGTCGACGGCGTAGCGGCAGCGGGGGTGGAAGTAGCAGCCGGAAGGCGGGTTGGCGGGGTCGGCTACTTCGCCCTCGAGGATGATTCGCTGCGAGCGGAGGGTCGGGTCCGGCAGGGGCACTGCGGAGAGCAGGGCTTCGGTGTAGGGGTGTTTGGGAGATTCGAAGAGCTGCTGCGTTTCGGCGGTCTCGACGACGCGGCCGACATACATGACGGCGACGCGGTCACAGATGTGTTTGACGACGCTGAGGTCGTGGGCCACGAACAGGTAAGTGAGGCCGAGACGTTCCTGCAAGGCCAGCAGCAGGTTCAGAATCTGCGCCTGCACCGATACGTCGAGCGCGGAAACCGGTTCGTCGGCGACGATCAGGCTCGGGTTGAGGGCGAGAGCGCGGGCGATACCGATGCGCTGGCGCTGGCCGCCGCTGAAGGCGTGGGGGAAGCGCTGCAGGAATTCGGGCCGCAGGCCCACCAGGGCGAGCAGCTCCTCCACGCGTTCGATGCGCTGCTGCCGGTCCGCCATCCCGTTCACGAGCAGGGGTTCGCCGATAATGTCGAACAGGGTCATGCGCGGGTTCAGCGAGGAGAAGGGGTCCTGGAAGATCATCTGCATGTGGCGGCGCAAGGGTTGCAGTTCGTCCCTGGACAGATTGGCGATGTCTGTCATTTCGCCGTCGTCGACGCGGAAGTGGATTTCTCCGGCCGAAGGTTGCAGCGCACGCACGATACAGCGGGAGGCGGTCGTCTTGCCGCAGCCGCTCTCTCCGACGATGCCGAAGGTCTCTCCCTTGTAGACGTGGAAGTCAATGCCGTCCACGGCGCGGACCTGGCCCACAGCGCGCTGCAAAAAGCCCTTCCGTATCGGGAAGTATTTTCTCAGACCTTTGACCTCCAGCAGTACGTTATTGTTTTCCATATTGCCAACTGTCTACGGGTTGCAACTGTTAACCGGTCGCCGCATCAGACCGTTACGAGCTGGGTTCCGGTACAGGATGATAGAGGAAACAGCTCACCAGGTGCTCATCTCCTACCGACTGCAGCTCAGGCTCGTGCTTGTCGCAGACGCCCGGGATAAAGTCCGGGCAGCGGGGATGGAACGGGCAGCCGGAGGGGCGGTTATACGGGTGAGGAATGGTTCCAGTGATGGTGGGCAGATGTACTTTTGGCGTCGAGTGGATGCTGGGGATCGAGCGCAGCAGAGACTGTGTATAGGGATGCTTTGATTCGCCAAAGACGGTGTCTACAGGGCCTTCCTCCACGACGCGGCCGAGGTACATCACCACCACCTGATCGGCCATCTCGGCGATCACGCCCATGTCGTGGGTGATCAGCATGATTGCCATCCCGTTCTGTTCCTGGAGGGAGCGCAGGAGATCGAGAATCTGGGCCTGGGTGGTCACGTCAAGGGCGGTCGTTGGTTCGTCGGCGATGAGAAGCCTCGGGTCGCAGGAGAGTGCGAGCGCGATCAGGGCGCGCTGACGCAGGCCGCCGCTAAGCTGGAATGGATAGGCGTCAATGGCCCCCTCGGCCCGGGGAATCCCTACCAGGCTGAGCAGTTCGACCGCCAGCTCGCTGGCTTCCCGCTTGGTGAGTTTGCGGTGCAAGCGGGCGGCGCCGACGATCTGGTTTCCGATCGTGTGAACGGGGCTGAGCGAGGTCATCGGCTCCTGGAAGACGAGCGCGATCTCGGCGCCGCGGATTGAACGCATCTCGCTGCTGCTGTCGCCGAGTGAGGTCAGCGCCACCTCCTGTGACTGGCCGTTTTCGGTTTCGCGGCGCAGCAGGATGTCGCCTTCGATGATGCGGCCTGGACGGGGCACGATGCCGAGAATGGAGAGCGCGGTAACGCTCTTGCCACAGCCGCTCTCACCGACGATGCCGAGCGTCTGGCCGAGGTGAACTTCGAAGCTGGCGCCATCCACGGCGCGGACGATGCCCTCGTCAGTGAAGAAGCTCGTTTTCAGATTGCGTACCGAAAGGATCGGTTGGCGGTCATCTTGCATGACTTTAGAGGCTGGTGGGGGATATCATTAGAGATTTTTCTTCTCATATGCCATAGGGGTCGGCAGCGTCGCGCAGACCGTCGCCCATGAAGTTGAAGGCCAGGGTCACGACAATCACGGGAACGGCCGAGACCAGCAACCAGGGTGACAGGGCGACTGCCTCGACATTCTGCACCTGCTGTAGCATGACGCCCCAACTGATTGCCGGTGGGCGCAGGCCCAATCCCAGATAGCTCAGCGCGGTCTCCGCCAGGATCATGGCCGGGATGGACAGCGTGGCGGCGGCGATGATATGGCTCTGGAATGAGGGTATCATGTGGCGGAAAATGATGCGCTTGCGGCTGCAACCGGCCAAATCGGCGGCTGTCACAAAGTCCTCCTCGCGCAGGGAAAGAAAGCGGCCGCGCACCTCGCGTGCCAGCCCTGTCCAGCCGCGCAAGGCGATGACAATTGTAATGGCAAAGTAGATTTGCTCGACGCTCCATTCGCGGGGAAAGGCGGCGGCCATGCCCATCCACAGCGGGATGGTGGGAATCGAACGCAGTATCTCGATGAGGCGCTGGATGATGGAGTCAATCGCGCCGCCGTAGAAGCCTGAAATCCCGCCCAACAGCACACCGAGCACGAGGCTGAGCGCCACTGCCACAAGGCCAATGGTGAGCGAAGTTCGGGTCGCGACCATCATGCGCGACCAGACATCTCGCCCCTTTTCGTCCGTGCCAAGCAGGAAGAGTGACTCCGCGGCGGTAGCGCCCTCGACGCCGATCAGATGGCGATCGGTGCGGATGAAGCCGAAGAGTTTGTATTTGTAGCCGCGGGCGAAAAAGCGCACTGTCAGTTTATTGTTGGGGTCTGCCTCGTAAACGCGTTTGAAGGTCCTCAGGTCACGCTTGCCGGATACGGCGTAGACGTGAGGTCGGAAGCTGCCATTGTCGAAGAAGCGAATCGGTTGGGGCGGCATCAGCAAGCGGTAGGCCTCGGTCGTGTTGGGATCGGTGTAGGCGAGGAAGTCGGCGGCCAGCACGACGACATAAAAGGCGACGACGACAAAGGTAGCGACCACGGCCACGCGGTGCTTGCGGAAGCGCCACCACATCAGCTGCATCTGACCGGCAACGAAGATCCGTTCCTCGCTGTCGGAAATAGCGTGTTCTTCGGCCACAGTTCACCTGCTGTGCGCGGCACGCGCGGGTGGGTGGGAACCGGCGCCCCGGCACGCGCCACTGATTTACGGTTACTGAACCATGCCAAATCGGATGCGCGGGTCGATCCACATCAGCAGAAGGTCGGACAAAAATGTGCCGATGACGGTCAGGGCGCCAAGCATCATGACGATTGTCCCTGCCAGGAACATGTCCTGGGCGACAAGGGAGCCCAGGAGCAGAGGACCGAGTGTGGGCAGGCCCAGTACCACGGAGACGATAACGCTGCCCGACAAGATATAGGGCAGTAGATAGCCGACGGTGCTGGCGAACGGGTTGAGGGCCACGCGCACCGGGTATTTGAGAACGAGGCTGCGTTCCGACATGCCGGCGGCGCGGGCGGTGATCACGTAGGGTTTGCGCAGCTCATCCAGCAGGTTGGCGCGCATGACGCGGATCAGTTCGGCGGTGCCGCTGAGGCCGATGATGATGGCAGGGAGCGGAAGATGATAGAGCAGGTCCTTAACTTTGCCCCAACTCCAAGGCTCCAACTGGTATTCGGGGGAGAAGAGCCCGCCGATGTCTGAGTCGAATAGGGTGAAACCGAGATACATCAGGACGAGGGCGAGGAGAAAACTGGGCACCCCCAGGCCTATGAACCCGATGAAGGTGAAGACGTAGTCGCCGATGGAGTACTGGCGCACGGCCGAGTAGATGCCAATCGGCAGGGCGATGGCCCAGGTCAAGATAATCGCGCCCAGCGAGAGTACCATGGTCATGGCGAGGCGGTCGCCGATCACGTCGAGCACCGACTTGCGCCACATCATCGAGGTACCGAAATCTCCGCTGAAGACGCCGCTCATCCATTTAAGGTATTGCACGTACATCGGTCTGTCGAGCGCGTACTGGCGGCGCAGGGACTCGAAGTGCTGCTCGGAGACGTTGGACTGCGTGGCAGACAACTGAGCCATGTAGGCGTCGACAAAGTCACCGGGCGGCAGCTGGATTATGATGAATGAGAGCACGGTGACCGTCCACAGGGTGAAGATGGCGAGGACGAGTCTCCGGGCGGCGTAGGCGAGCATGGAGCGCTCCGGCGGTCATGGGCCTGTGGCCAGGGGAGTGACCCCTGACCACAGGCCTGAGATTCAGACTCGACTAATCCTTGAAGTAGTAGGTGGGTGGATGGCTGGTTGCGGGCGTGCGGCAGTGCTGGGCCGGGCACTGGTTGCGCGGCACATTGCCCAGTCTGTTGCTGGTGACAGCGATGCCTGCGCCCTGGCCGACGGTGCCGATCTGCCAGACCTCGTCGACGACCAGCGACCAGATCTCCTGGGCGAGCTTGTTACGTTCATCGCCGCCGACACCGTAGCCCTGGCGGAAGAGATCAAGCGCGCGCTCCATTTCCGGATAGGGCGGCGCCATGCCTTCCTCGCCGCCGCTGTTGTACCATTGGGCGATTTCGGGGCCCATGTAGGCTTCGACCAGGTTGACCGGCAGCACGTGGCGCGGGTATAGCCAGAGAGCCGAGGAGCCGCCGTTGGTCCAGACTGCGAGCTGATGATTGTTGGCGCGTGATTCGGTCTCGAACAGGCTGCGCTCCTGGATCTTGAGGTCGGCCCAGATGCCGATCGCCGTCCAATGGTCTTTGATCATCTCGAGCATGCCGTCCCATTCCCAGCCGATGTTGGCGGGAGCGGCAAGTTCGATGCGCAGCCGGTCGCCGGAGCCATCGGGTCGGAGGCGCCAGCCTTCGTCATCCTTGGCCTCGAGGCCGATCGAGTCGAGCAGAGCGTTGGCCTGGTCGGGGTCGAAGGTGGCCCATTTTTCGACGTACTCCTCGCCGGGCGTGGAGGGCAGACTGGCGGCGATCATGGCCGAGCCTGGCACGCCGAGGCCGAGGAATATGGCCTCATTGATCTGGTCGCGCCGGATGCCCATCGACAGCGCGCGGCGGAAGTCACGGTTTTGGATCAATTTCTGGATTTCAGCGTCGCCGTCGTAGCTGTGATTGAAGCTGACGACGTTGTTGTGGAAGAAGGCGCGGCTCATGTCGATGCGGTAGTTGCCCTCCTCCATGTTTTCGAGGAAGACGGGCAGTTTCGAGATCGAAATGTGGCGGCCTTGGTGGTCGTATTCGCCGGCGATGGCGCGCAGCGCGAGCACCTCGCTGTCCTGCGCCAGCGTTACGACGATTTCGTCGATGTAGGGCAGCTGGTTGCCCTCCGTGTCAACGGCCCAGTAGTAGGGGTTGCGTACCTCGGACCAGACGGCCTCATTGACGGGCGTAACCGTCTTCCACGGCCCCATCGTCGGCACATCGGGGTTGTGTGGCAGATAGGCCATATAGCTGAACATTTCCAGCCAGCTTTGGAAGCCTTCGGCCTCGGCCTTGGCCGTCACCTCTGCCTCGGAGGAGTACGCGGGCAGGAACTGGCTCATGTAATGCTTGGGCATGTAGCCGCCGCCGTTCCATGCGCCCACCGTGTCCGGGCCAACGCCGACAGCATTGTGACCGGCAAGGATGTCCAGGAACAGCGGAAAGGGCGCGGCGAATGTCCAGCGCACCGTGAAGTCGTCGACCGCTTCCAGAAGGCCGACTTCGCCGCCGATCATCATCTCATTGGGCGGGGTGGGCCAGATCTCCTCGTTCAGCGCGACGTCCTCGTACCAGAAGAGGATGTCTTCGGCGGTGAAGGGGTGGCCGTCAGACCACTTGGCGCCGCGGCGCAGATGGAGCGTGTACTGCGTGTGGTCCTCGTTGATCTCCCAGTCTTTGATCAGGCTGGGGATGATCTGGGAGGCGTCGTAGTTCCAGGTGAGCAGACGGGACGAGGAGTTGATGCGCATCAGGTTCTCGCCGTCGGCGGGCCCTGTGAAGCCGCGTCGCCATGTGCCGCCGTACTTGCCGATCTCATGGAGCGGCTCGATGACGTAGATGTCTTCGGGATCGGGCAGCCGTTCTTCCACCGGCGGCAGCTCGCCGGCGGCCACCATTTCGGCCAGCATCGGCGCTTCACTGAACTCGGTGGGGAACATGGCCGGGTCGAGGATCACTTCCGGCCCTTCTATCGGTACGATCTGGGGCAGTTCGGCCGGCCCCGCGGCCTCTTCCTCTGCGGCTGCCGGGGCGGCCTCCTCGGCCGGGGCTGCCTGTTCTGCCGGGGCACCGCAGGCCGAAAGCACAAGGGCTACAACCATCACGATTCCCAACAGCCACGAATATTTCGTCCGGTTCATCTTTGTCCCTCCTTTTGGGATGATGAAAGTCCTTCTGTGGGTCAACTGGATGGATTCACCTCTGGTAAATGGTCTAATTCAATGTGTTCGAGCTCCCCGCGAGGCGTCAGTGCCGGGCAAGGTGCCGAACAAATCGTCAAACAGCTTCCTCCTTTTTTTCTTGACGAGGTATCTGCTGATAAAAGGCATCCCACCACTCTGATCTGGGGGAGTGCCTGGTCCTGGTCGAGGATAGCCTGGAAGCGCGCCAGAACCTCTGCGTAGCGTTGCTGCATGGCCTCCTTCGAATCGAATTCCGGCAGCAGCCATCTGCGTCCAATCTGGGCATGCAGAACCTCGTCAGCCCAATCAAAATCCTGAAACGTAGTCGACAACGGGTCGCCCGATTCGCGGGCGACCTTATACTCGAGTTGCTTCCCGTCCGGTTTCATCAGCCCCTGTTCGATCCCCCACAGAAGGCAATGCCGGTCGGCGGGCTCGAGTTGAGTGTTTGGAAATTCGCCAAAGCTGATTTCGTGCGGAACGGCCGCCCAATTCAGACCACTCAACTCGAAGGCGACCTCGCCCATCATGGCGTGGCGCGCCTCATCCCAGAGCTGGCGGGCCATGTCATGGTAAAACTCCCAGGGTTGGTCGTTCCAGTCGTAGATGATCAGTGCCATCAGCTCAGGGACATGCATTTCGGTCAACCGCATGTAGAGCTGAAACCAGTTGCGCTCGGTGGCGGAGATGTCGCCGGTGGGGAGGCGCCCGCGTGAGTGCCAGACCCTGGTGAAGCGTTCATCTCTTTGCGGTGTCCGGACCGGGCTGAATGGCTCTTCGGCTCGTGCCGGCGGCAACTCCTTCTCCGTTGCCCGCTCACCATCGGCGGCGACTCCGCCGGCGGCATCCAGATAGGCCTGCAAGTGCGCCGCCCAACAATCCCCAGTTTCAGTGTCTTCTTTATCGA
>JAPPKT010000624.1 GCA_028819675.1 Caldilineaceae bacterium
GGGCCGAATAGGCCCGACCGCCCAAAAAAGCGAGGAGAGAGGGGAGAGGAGTGAGGAGAGAGGGACACTGTTTGGTCTGACTCAATGTTGATTTCGGATTGGACATGGCTATTTTGCTACCCGAGGTACAGGACAGGTCACTTCATAATTGGGATGCACCACACAAAGCCACAGGCTTGACAGAAGCATCATTCGCAGATATAATTTAGCCATGACTAAAAACTACTCCTCCGAGATCAGCAGCCCGCTCTCCTCAAGCCACGAAGACTACCTGAAAGCCATCTACATCCTGGAAACGCGGGGGGAACAGGTCACCAATTCCGCCCTTTCCGAGTACATCGGGTTCACACCGGCTTCCGCCACAAACATGGTAAAAAAGCTCGCGCAAATGGACCTGGTCATCTACCGCCCGCACCAGGCCGTGGCGCTGACGCCCACCGGCCGGCGCGTCGCACTCGAAATCCTGCGACACCATCGCTTGCTGGAGCTCTTCCTGCACAAGACCTTGGATATTCCATGGGACAAAGTGCATGAAGAAGCCGAGCGCCTCGAGCACGTGCTCAGTGAAGCCCTAGAGGACGCGATTGCCGCCTCCCTTGGCTACCCCAAAGTAGACCCCCACGGCGACCCCATTCCCTCCAAGAATGGCGAGATCAGCCACACGCCGGGCCTCCCTCTTTCTCAGTCCGAAGCTGGGCGCGCCTACCGTCTCGTGCGCGTCCTGAGCCAGGAAAAAGAACGGCTCGCCTATCTGGGAAAGCTGGGACTGCACCTGAATGTGGAGGTTTTCCTTCACGAACAAGCCCCTTTTGACGGCCCCGTGTTGGTGGAGGTAGCCGGTGAGGAGCACGCTTTGGCAGCTGACATGGCGGCCCTTCTGCAGGTAGTGCCCGCGTCAGCCGAGTAAGCTAGCTGTCAGGATTCTGACATAGTGTCGTCAGTCGGCAACGTCCAATGTTTGAGAAGATTGTTGAAGAGCCCAGCCGTATTGAGCAGGTCCGGCATTACTCTGTTGTCAGCCAGTTCTCATTATCAGCTGGCAGATGGCAAGGGCTGCTCGAATGGCTACGTTCTTGTACTGCCGACATCTGACAGTCGGTGGTCGGCAAAACACCGGTACATTGACGTCCCATGATCTTCCGAAACTTGATCCGACGGCCCGTAAGGAGCGGTCTTACCCTGCTCGGGATCGCTATCGGCGTTGCCGCAGTGGTGGCGCTCGGCTCCATCGCCGAAGGCATTTCCACCAACTTTGCAGTCGTTGTCGGCGGTAGCAGCAATGACCTCCTGATTACCCAGGCCGATGCCATCGACCCCGCTTTCAGCAGCCTCGACGATACCATCGGCGAACGCCTGCTCTCTGTGCCGGGTGTGGAACGGGTGGAGCCCGGAGTCTACGCCTGGGTCACCACGCCCGAGCTGCCCTTCTTCCTCCTCTTCGGTTACGAGATCGGCAGCACTGCTATGGACCACTATCGCATCGTAGAGGGCAAACCCGTGAGCGGTCCCGGGCAGATCGCCATTGGTCGCCGCGCCACCGAATCGATAGACATCGACGTCGGCGGCAATATCCGCATTCACGGGACACCGTATCGGGTCGTCGGCATCTACGAGACCGGTCAGGGCATCGAAGAGTCCGGCGGCGTACTTACGCTGGAAGATGCGCAGGACGCCGCCCAGTTCGAACGCAAGGTCAGCCTCTACGAGATCGGTCTGCGCCGCGGCGACGACGCCGATACCACCATCCAGCGCATCGAATCTCTCGACCTGGAACTGAAGATAAGCAAGACCAGCGAACGCGAGACCAACCAGCAGTACGACCAGATGCTGCAGGGGTTCGCCTGGGGCATCGCCGCCATCGCCATCTTCATCGGCGGCCTCGGCATGATGAACTCCATGGTCATGAGCGTTCTGGAACGGACTCGCGAGATCGGAACGCTACGCGCCCTGGGCTGGAGTCGCTGGCGTATACTCTGGATTATCCTGGGCGAATCGCTGACTCTGAGCACGTTTGGGGGAGTTATCGGTGTATTCCTGGGAATCGGCCTGGCGGAGCTGGCGGGTACAGTTCCCGGTATGGGGGTACTGCTGGAAGGCGTTTATACTCCTGCCATCCTCATCCAGGGCCTGGTCACGGCACTGGTTCTGGGACTTGTCGGAGGCGTTTATCCGGCCTGGCGGGCCTCAGGTCTCCGGCCTGTGGAAGCACTCTCGTACGAAGGCGGCGGCGCAAGCGACTTCAGAGGCGGTGCCTTGAGTCGCCTTGGCAACCAGAGCTTCCGCAACCTGTGGCGGCGTCGCAATCGCACTCTGCTCGCCGCTGCCGGAATTGGCATTGGCGTCGGCACTCTCGTAATGCTGGGCGGCCTGACCGCCGGCATCGTCGGTCAGATGAATAACCTCGCCGGCAGCGGCAGTCCAGGCAACATCACCGTCATGCAAAGGGACGTGCCCGACATGTCGCTAAGCAGCATAGACGAGCACGTCGTCCGCCAGATACAGGCCATGCCCCAGGTCGAATCGGTCAGCCCAATGGTTTTGGGCGTCGTCCTGACGCCGGAACTGCCGCTTTTTATCCTCCACGGTCTGGATCCAAATAGTGATGCCATGGACCACTACAAGCTGGTGGCCGGCCGCCGCTTCCAGCGCCCTTCCGAAATTATTATCGGCAGCAACGCCGCCGAATCCTACAAACTTGGACTTGGCGACACACTTTCGCTGTACAACGCACGCTACAAAGTAGTCGGCATCTACGAGACCGGCGTAGCTTGGGAGGAAGGTGGAGGTATCCTGGCACTGCGGGAGTCGCAGCGCATCCTCAATCGCCCTCGAAACGTAAGCTTCCTCTTTGTAGACGTCAAAGACCCCGCCATGGCTTTGCCGGTCCAGGACGCAATCAACCACCGATTTCCTAAGGTCAGGGCCAGCATCAGCAGTGAATTCGCCCAAAACACCAATGACATTGCCTCCATGCAAGGCATGGCCGCCGCCATAGGCATGCTTGCACTGATCGTCGGCGGCATCGTGGTTGCCAATACCATGATCATGTCGATCTACGAACGGACACGAGAGATCGGTACCTTGCGGGCACTGGGCTGGCCCGGCAAACGCATCCTGTCACAGATCATGCAGGAGAGCCTGCTCCTGTGCCTGCTTTCGGCACTGGTAGGCAGCATCGGCGCGGTCCTTCTGCTCGGCGGCCTGTCCAGGATTCCGATCGCCGGCGGCGCCATGTTGCGTCCCACGTGGGAGCCGGCCACATTCGTGATTGCCGTAGGCCTAGCTATCGTACTCGGTCTTCTAGGCGGCTACTTTCCTGCCTGGCGGGCAAGTAAATTGCAGCCAGTTGAAGCACTGCGTTACGAGTGATTCAAATGCACCAGTCGGTCTCTAGGGCCCGGCCGGTGCCTGGTTAGACTGTAGGAAAAACGATGAAACGAGTTTGGATACCTTTCGCACTGGTCGTGATTCTGGCTGTAGGCGGTTGGGCCTATGTGACCTACGTCGATCCCACTCTTCTTTCCCAAACGACAGAGTCGGCCGCAGAAGAAGAAGCCGGTGGTCCCCTGGAGGAACTTGACCCGGGACTGGATTCGGTCATCTGGGCCTCCGGCAAGCTGCTTCCTACCGTATGGGCAAACCTGTCGCCATTGCAAGGGGGAATCGTCCAGACGCTTCAAGTCAATGAAGGAGACTGGGTCGAAACCGGAGATTTACTTGTGCAGCTTGAGAACCCTGCCGCCAGGAGCCAGGTCGAGATCGCGGCTGCAACCGTTGCCGAAGCCGAGGCAGCACATGCCAGACTGCTGGCAGGGGCAAGTGAGGCTGAAATCGCAGCCGCCGAAGCCAGTGTGGCGACGGCTGAGGCGCAGGTGTCTTTGGCCGCCGGTCGCCTGCTCGAGGCGCAGAAAAACGTCGAATTCTTCGAGGTGGAAGTCAGGATCGCACAGGAACAGTTCAATGAACTGGCCGCCGGTCCCACTGAAGCAGAACGTGCCGCAGCAGCCGCCCGCGTCGAAGTCGCACAGGCGGCTCTCGACCACGCCCAGGCCGCCTACAACGCCGTGCGCGGCGATCCCACGATAGGCAGCACGCTGCTTGAGGCACTACAGCTGGAGCAGGCGACCAAGTCCCTGAAGGCGGCCCAGGCTGAGAAAGCTGTTGCAACCCAGGGGGCCACCGAGCAGCGCCTGGCCGTCGCCCGTTCTCGCATCCAGGAGGCGCGTTCGCGTGTTTTGGTCGCGGAAAGTCAGATACCCGCAGCCGAGGCCGGCGTCCAATCGGCCGAAGCCGCGCTCGCAAGTGCCGAGGCAAATCTGCGCAGAATCAAGGAAGGCGCTTCCTCTGAAGACGTTGCCGTTTCTCTGGCTCGCATCGGTACGGCAAAGGCGCAACTTGCCAGCGCACAGGCCCACGTTGCCCAGTCCCAGATCGTCGCACCATTTTCCGGCCAGGTCGGCGCTCTCCTCGTCCGCAGCGGTGAGCTCGTAGCCGCTGGCCAGGTGCTTGTCCTCCTTGGCGACACCGGAAGCATGCACGTTGAAACAACCGACCTCCGCGAAACCGATGTAGTCCAGCTCAAGAGCGGCCAGGAGGTCGAAGTCACTTTCGATTCACTGCCCGATCAGATCTTCGACGGCATAATCACCCATATCGCGCCGGTGAGCACCAGCGACAGGGGCAGCACCAACTTTACCGTTCACGTCGATGTCCCGCGGCTGGACGCCAACTTGCGCTGGGGCATGACCGCCTTCGTGAATATCCTCGTTGCGCCTCAGTAGGGTTCGCAGGGCGGGTGGCAAACACTTGGAATTGGATCCAACAGCAAAATAGGAAATAGATTCCCACGCAGAGGCAATGGAACCCGAGAATACGGACGGACTCATCGTACGCGTTGAAAACCTGACAAAGATCTACGGCAGCGGTGAAACTGCCGTACGCGCCCTCGACAGGCTCTCTGTTGAAGTGCAGGCAGGTGAATTCGTGGCCGTCATGGGTCCGAGCGGGTGTGGCAAAAGCACCTTGCTGAACATGCTCGGCGCGCTCGACCAACCGACCGAAGGAACGGTCTGGGTCGCAGGAGAGGATCTTTCGAAGCTGAAGAACGTGGACAGGTTTCGCGCCAGAACGGTTGGGTTCGTCTTTCAGTTGCACAATCTTCTGCCGACCATGACCGCGCAGGAAAACGTCGAAGTGCCGCTGCAGGGCCACGTAGACAGCCGCAAAGAACGCAAAGAACGGGCCGCACACCTGCTCGATCTCGTCGGCCTCGGAGACCGCAGCGACCATCTGCCCGGTCAGCTTTCAGGCGGTCAGCGTCAGCGTGTGGCCATAGCCCGCTCCCTGGCAAACAGCCCGGCCCTCGTTCTGGCCGATGAACCCAGCGGCGCTCTCGACAGCCAGAGTAGCGATGAAATCCTGGCTCTGCTCGCGGAGCTTAACGAGAGCCAGGGTACGTCAATCGTGGTCGTCACACACGACCGCCGCGTCGCCCAGGCGACCCAGCGTATCCTCCGTATGCAGGATGGCCGGGTTGTTTCCGATCACCGCATCACCGACCCGCTCGAAGAGGATCTGCGCATGTTCGCCCAAAGCCAGTTCGGACAGACGCTGCTTGAAAACAGCCGTACTCTACACAAGTTCATCGAGGAACAGGACATGGCCGCACTGCGCCAACTGTTGCAGGCCTACGACGATGGGGAACTAGGTTCGGAGGAGTCAGAAATTCCGCCCGTAGAGCCGTAGCCAAATTCATCCGAGACTCAGGCCTGCGATTCCAATACCATGCGTAACTGTTGCGGCGAAATGTTGCCCCCGCTCAGGATCAACGCCACCTTCTTTCCGGCAAGTTCATCACGCAATCGCAGCAGCGCGGCCAGTGGTGAAGCGCCTGCTGGTTCGGCGAGAGTCTTTGCCGTCTCCAGGTACATGCGCACCGCAGCGAACATCTCCCCCTCAGAAACGGTCACAAAGTCGTCCAGATTTTCCCACAGGATCGATTGGGGCAGCATGTAGGGCGCACCCGTAGCCAGCCCCTCGGCAGCCGTCCTGTTCGGCGCCTCCCGCCATGCCCGGTCCCGCCATGCCAGATAGGCCGCCGGCGAAGCCTCGGCGCACACCGCCACCGTTCGAATCGCGGGGTTTACCCCCTTGGCGACAATGGAAGCGCCCGAAGCGCCGCTCCCGCCGCCAACTGGAACGATGATGGCATCGACATCGGGCTTCTCTTGCACGATCTCAAGTGTGTGCGTCGCTACACCAGCGATCAGCGCCGGTTCGTCCCCAGAAGAGACAAACTGCATCCCCTCTTCCTCCGCTATGCGTTCACCATGCATCTTCGCCTGTTCAAAGTCGGCGCCGTTCAGCCGCACGTCCGCACCGTTGGCGCGCATCGCTTCCAGCTTTACCGGATTGGCGTTTTCCGGCACGGAGATAACGGCCTTTGCGCCGAACAGCCGCGCCGCGTAGGCGACCGACTGCCCGTGATTGCCAGTCGACGCGGTAACGACGCCCCTCTTACGCTGGTCGGCAGGCAGACCCGCCATGAAGTTTATGCCCCCGCGCAACTTGAAGGCGCCGATAGGCAGATAGTTCTCGTGCTTTACCCAGACCTCGGCCCCCGTGGCCGCGTCCAGAACCGGGTAGTTGTGCAACGGTGTTGGCGCAAGGTAGCCGCGCAACACCTTCTGTGCCGCCAGTACGTCGGCAAGGCTGGGCGGAGGGGGCAAGGTAGACTGTTCGGTCATGGCTCTACGGTTCTTTCCTGTCTGTGTGTTCTGTGGCTGTACTTCTCTTCACGAAAGTCTGGCGTGCAGGCGACCTGGGCGAGAGCCTCAAGTTGCTCTACCTTTAACCTTCCGGAAACGGCATCTGCCGCACTTCGGGGGGCAGAATCGGCTCAAATCCCATCCGGTCCAAAACGTCAGCCTGAATGTCGATTCCAGGCGCGACCTCCCTAAGATACATTCCCGCCTCCGTAAGCTCAAAAACTGCCCTCTCGGTTATGCAAAGCACCTTCTGATTGCTTTCAACCGCGTGAGGACCGCTGAAAGTGATCTGGTCTACCTGGTCAACCATTTTGCCTATCTGACCATAGCGCTTGATCGCAATGCTCGTCCCGTCGACTTCGTACTCGACGCCTTTGGCCTCAAGCGTACCGCAGAATACGACCTTGCGGGCGTTCTGCGCGATGTCCATGAATCCCCCCGGCCCGACAGTCGTGCCGCCCAACCGCGACACATTCACATTCCCCGCCTTGTCCATCTCGCCAAAGCCGAGAAATGCAATATCCAGCCCGCCCCCACTGTACAGATCGAACTGCGATGGCGAATCAATCATGCAACTGGCATTACGCGCGAAGCCAAATAGCACGCCGTCGAGAAGTTCGCCGCCGTACGTGCCGTGCTCAATCGTCTGGTAATAGCGCTCAGTCTCACCGCGCGCCGCCACCAGCTTGGCCACCGCGTCGGGAATTCCGAATCCGAAATTGATCACTGCATTGTCGGAAAGTTCGAGAGCGGCTCGATGCGCGATAACTGCTCTCGGCCCTGGACGCTCGTCCGCTTCCGCCTGAATCCTTTGACCGGCATCCCGATGTCCATTGACTCTCTGCTGCCCCGAGATCGAGGGGTCATAGTAGAAGGCATGGCACTGGGGCTGCTCCGGCTCAACAACCACCGCGTCAACCAGCGCTCCCGGGATTCGCACCTGGCGCGCCGGAATCTCGCCCGCTTCCACCAGGCCCCGCACCTGGAAAACGACTATCCCTCCACTGTTGTGTGCCGCGAGCGCCATTGCAAAGGCTTCCAGATTGGCCGGCTCTTCCTCCATACTGATATTGCCGTCCACGTCCGCGTAACTGCCTCGCAGAAGCGCCACGTTCACGGGAAATGGCTTGTAGCGCAACAACGTCCGGCCGTCGATCTCAATCAGCTCTACCAGCTCATCTCTGGCCGACCTGTTCATTCGGCCGGCGTCCTGGCGGGGGTCGACGAACGTACCCAGACCCACGTGCGTGATCAGCCCCGGCCGGCCCGCGCCAATCTCCCGCATCAGCTGCGCCGTTACGCCTGCCGGTAATATGTAGGCCTCTATCTTCTCCTCACGCGCCAACGCCTGCATGCGCGGCGACCAGATCCAGTGGCCGCCAATTACTTTACGCACCAGCCCCTCGTAGGCCAGCCGGTTGAGACCGCGTCGATCGCGGTCACCGATTCCGAGCGAATGGATAACGCGCAGTTCTCTCGGGGCGCCGGTAGAGAGAAAACGTTGCTCGACAGCAGCCAGTAGCGTATCGGCCTCGACAAGGCCGCCTCCCCCGCCAACAGTACCCAGGGTGGCACCGTCAGGGACCAAGGCGGCGGCCTCTTGGGCGTCGATTACCTTGTTTCTCATCGGGCTTTAGTTGAGATAGTGGCTTTCAAGTGCCTTCACCGCGGCCACCAGCGTCTTGTTGACCGGAGTTGGAATGCCATGTTTGCGGCCTAGCCTCACCATCGCCCCGCTAATGACGTCGACTTCGCAGGGACGGCGGTTGAGGATATCTACGCAAAGGCTGGACTTGTTGTCGCCGGTTCCTTCAGGCCCAGCGATCTGGTTAATGACCTCCCGGGTCTCGGCAGCATTCAGGTCGATGCCTTCGGCGCGCGCCACCTCGACCGCTTCATCCAAAGCCTCAAATGCAGTCTCTCGCAGTTCCGGTACGGCAAACACCTGCTTGATCGTCATGTTGGCTATCGCCGACGTCGGGCTGATTGCGATATTGGCAAGCAGTTTCTTCCAGATTGCCTGCCGGATATCCGCGACAGCCGAAGTCTGCAAACCTGCCCTGTCAAGCGCCGATGCAATTCGCTCTGCCCTCTCGCTGATCCCTCCGCCCATCTCGCCAATGTGCGTGGGCAGATTGCCAAAGTTTCGCACCGCCCCGGGGCCTTCGACGGCCGCGCCCTGCGCCGTAACCCCCCCCAACACACGCTCCATGCCCGTAACGTCGCCGATGTTCTCCTCGTTACCCAGTCCATTCTGAAAGCTTATCGCGACACTGTCTACTCGCAGCAGATGCAGGACCCGCCTTACCGCGTCTTTCGTGTAAGGAGCCTTGCACTGAACAAACAGTACGTCCACCGGATCCATGCCGCTCGGATCGGTCGTAGCGCTTACTGAGATAATTCGATCGCCGCCGAATCCGAGCATCTGGAGTCCATCACGGTTGATCTGATCCACATGCTCCTGCCACACATCGATCAGGGTCACATCCAGGCCGCCTTCAGCCAGCAGTCCCCCAAACAGGCAACCCATCGCACCGGCCCCGACCACGGCGACTCTAGGTTTCCATACCCCCATCTGTGGCTCCTTTTTGGTTTCTCTATGGGGAGTTGACGAATTGAATGCACCCAGATTCGCAATTGACGTCAAGCGGGCGAATCAGGATGCCTTCTGCCGCCTTGACTTCCCTGAAGACTTCAAACTAAAATATGCTTGCGCTTGCAAAGGCACCAGTACGTGCCACTGCCTTTGACATTGGAGATGTCGAAGCCATGGACACTCGCTACCTGACCGTCCTTCGTCACGCCAAGGCCAAGCGGACGAGCAATTCAGGCGGGGATATCGACCGCCCCTTGGCCAAGAGCGGATTCAAGCAGCTGCCGCGAGTTTGCCAGATTCTGGCAAGAGTGAAGGAAAAGCCGGACTGGATCGTCTCCTCCCCCGCTCTGCGAACTCGCCAAACGGCTGAAAAAGTCGCCGAACTGATAGGATATTCCCGCAATTTCGGCTGGAACGACCGCATTTACGCCGCCGCGCCCTATACCCTCCTGAACATTCTGCAGGAGACCCACGACAGCGCCCACCACATCCTCTTGGTAGGTCACAACCCCAGCGTTGCCCAACTGGTTTCAGGCCTGTGCGCCGGTACGGACGGCCGCATGAACCTGCGCTTCCCGACCGCAGGGCTGGCCCATTTTGAAGTGGACATTGCCCGCTGGCGCCAGCTTCATTGGGGCAGCTGCGAGCTTCGTTTCCTTGTCGCGCCTCGCTTCCTCAAAGGTCTGGAGAGCAACTGACCTGCTGGCAGCAGTTTGCCTTCCGTTCCTGCAATTCTACCCAAAGACATACCGGTCCAAGTAACCATTGCGAAACTTGCCCCCGGGATCGGTCGACCGTAGTAAAGACCTGAACTCCTCCATCTTCGGGTAGGCCGCCTGCACCTGCCTGGGCGCCATCGAGAACAGCTTACCCCAGTGCGGACGGACCTCAAACGGGGCGAGCGCCTCTTCGACCAGCGGCATGACCTCGCGCACCGCGGGCCAGTTCTTCCTCCAGGAAAAGTGAATGCCAATCGTAGGCGTTCCATAGCTTTGGCTCAACCACAGCCTGTCGGCCGCGACCGTACGAATCTCCGAAATCCAGAGCATCGACCTGAACCTGTCTCGCAGACCTTCCACGGCTTGCAGCGCAGGCACAGCATGTGCCCGCGGCACGAAATACTCTGTCTGCAGTTCATCGCCGCTGGCCGGCGTGCTGTCAATTTGAAAGTGATGCAGCCTGTCGTGCCATGCTCCCGGAATACCCATCTGAAGCGTCAAACCTTCCGCCGAAAGCTCGGGTACCGGATGCAAATGAGTCGAGGCCGCCTGCGCACCATAGAGCTCCGACGGAAGCCCCAGGTCGACAGCCTCAGGCTTTGATTCCTCCTGGCCATTTACGCCACTCCACCGGCCAGTACGGTGCTTATACCAGACCTGGTTTACCATGTCCCCCTGCCAGTCAGGGAACAAGCTGACGCTGTAAGCACGGGACATGATCTCGTCGAAATTCTCATAAAGGGTCGCCGAAGGCAGATCCTTGTAGACATACTGCTGCATGGAATAAGCCGGCTCCATCGCCAGTGTCATTCTTGTCACTACACCAAGCCCACCCAACGCCACGACTGACCCTTCGAATTCCTCCCGGTCCTCTTCAAGTGTCATCGACTTTAGCTCGCCGTCAGCCGTCACAAGCTCCAGTCCTACCACCGCCGTAGCCAGGTTGCCGTTCCCGTCACCCGATCCGTGCGTTGCCGTCGAACACGCACCGGCCACAGTTATGTGCGGCAGCGAGGCGGTATTGTGCAGCGCAACGCCTTCGGCGTGCATCTGCGTACACAGTTCCCCGTAAGTGATGCCGCCACTGCATGTAACTGTCCCGCTCTCATGATTGAATTCCACCGGTGCGTCCAGATTCACCAACGAAACGTAAGCCCACGCAGGATCGCCGCTCACTTCCTGCGTCCCGTCCACGTCGACCTGGGCGTCGATCGCCGCCGCGTCGTTAAAAGAATGACGGGCTCCCAGCACGCGCACCTTGCGGCTCCCCCGGACTATCTCCTGCAACGCCTCCACCTTCCGCGGGGCGTGAATTTCCGCTGACGCGAATCGAATGTTTTCTGACCAGTTTCGTTGAGACATCGGCCATGGTCCTCCCTTCTATGGCTGCTGGCTATCAGTCGCTCTCGATGAGGGTACTTTTTTTCATCTCATGCACGGCATCCATTACTGACTCCGCCATCTGCATTACTCGCGGCAAGAACGCCAGGCCTTTACAGCAGCTGGCCTCCAGATCTGCCCGCGACCCAATGCCAAGATCGCTTATCATCGACAGGTAGTCCTGACGCAACCGGCACGCTTCGTCGGCGTACCTGTTGAAGTCGAAGATCCACTGGCAGCGCGAATGCGTCGCAACCATCCAGAAGACGGCCTCACGATGAAGTCTCTGCTCGATTAGCTCTCGGCTGCCACCGATCGCGACAGGTCGCGCCGCCTCGCTGATATCCGCCGCATAGGGGAAGTTCCCTTTTGGCAAACATTTGGCCCGGTCAAAGGCAATCGCGACCGCATCCAGATGTTTCTCAGCCTGGCTCTGGCTCCAAACGGAACAGCCGAGCAGCTGCAACAACTCCTCGTGAAAGTCGGGTCTCCCGCATTCGAGAAGGAGCTCACGAACCTCGACGTATCTGCGCCTCACAGTCGGCGGCCGCAAGCCTGCCAGCAGCAGAATGAGAGCAGTCAGGCTGGTCCCAAACAACCATGCAGTGACCGCTTGGTGCAGCGGGGTCGCTCTGTCTGGAGGCCGGAGCCTACTTGCTGCCAGTGCAGCCGCAGCTCGGCACCGCTCTCGTACCCACCTCGGGCAGGCATACTCCACTGCTACCTCGCTCTGCAGTCTCTCAAGGTGGCTCGAAGGATCGGCAACAATCTGCATTGATTTGACACTACCCGCGAGATGAGGATCGCCAAGGACAGACTCGATTGAGAGAATCCTCTCCGGCGTTTCAAACGACACCTCCAGCAAGACGCCGCGGTAGCAGAACTTGCCGAGTTTTCGTGCCGGCGGTTGCTCCAGCACGACAGTGATGTCCACGTCGGAGCTTCTCGGCAGTGGCATGTCGTCAGGTAGAGTAGTGACCGAACCGGCGATAAAGGCCCCCACCAGGCCAGGCATATTACTTCCCTCGCTGCGTACCCACGCTACTGCCAATCGCTTG
>JAPPKT010000325.1 GCA_028819675.1 Caldilineaceae bacterium
CCTGTGTTTTCTGACGTACCGAATTGGTAGAGGTCTGGTAGGAGATCTTGAGCGGAATGCCGTTGTATTCGCGGATGCCGTCACCGTCGGAGTCGAGGACACCATTTTCGTCCAACAACGCATTGGCGCCGTCAATGTCCTGGGTCAGGCAGGCGTCATTTGAATCTGATACGTAGTGGAGGGGGGCCGGGATCACGTTGCAGGTTGGCTGACCGGCAAATCCGTAGAGTTGTTCTGAGATGAGTGTGCGATCGATCGCCATCGACATCGCCTGCGGAATCGGCGGGAATGTCAGGAAGGGATGGGGGTTGCCGCCGTCCATGTATTCGGATCGATCATCGCCCAAATCGGAGTGCGGGTTGGTCTGATTGACCAGGACACGCTCGACATAGCCTGCGAAGGCAGAAATCACGGTGCCCAGCCCGGCAGCTTCCATGTCACGCAGAATGTCCGGCTCAACCTGCAGGTTCCAGGCGTAGTCGGCTTCCCCGGTCTCAAGGACTGCCCGGGCCGCCGACGCGGCATCGCCGCCGCCCTTGAAAATTACGGTGTCGAAATAGGCAGGTTCGCCGTGGTAGTGCGGGTTCCTTTCATACACCGCGACATCGTTCACCTTGAAGTCGATGATGCGATAGGGGCCTGTGCCCAGGGGCGCAGTGTTCTGCTCATTGCAGGTCTGCGCAGCCGCTCCTACACAGTCTGCAAACTGTGCACTGCTGATAATCGGCGTATTCGCGCCGACAAAAGCGTTGTACGGATACGGTGTCGGCGAATCGAATGTGATCCTGACCGTTCGGTCGTCGACCGCTTCGACACTCTCAATGCCCAGGAAAGCCTCGCTGGCCGTGCAGCCGGTCTCCTCGTGGCTGCAGTACTGCCACGTGAAGACGACGTCCTCAGCGGTCACGTCGCTACCGTCAGACCAGAGCAGGCCTTCCTTGAGCGTCCAGGTAATCGACATCAGATCTTCCGAAACGCCGCCGTTCTCGATGGTGGGGATCTCCACCGCCAGTCTGGGCACGATGGTGCCGTTCGGGTCGTAGTTGGCCAGAGGCTCCAGCGTAATCGCGCCGGCGTCCTGGTCCTTTGTGCCGCCCGACAGGTACGGTCCGGGCAGAGAGGCGGCCTGCCAGTATAGAATGGTCAGAACCTTGCCCTCTTCCTCCATTGCCTCATCTTCCGCCATCTCTTCACCAGTAGCCATGCTCTCGCCGCCGGCAGGTGCAGCCGCCGGACAGGCTGCCAGCAAAAAGGCCATCGCCAGCAAAATGGCAATGACTCGCAAGGATGAAATGTGCCTTCCAATCATCGACTTCTCCTTTTCACTCATAGGGAATGTAAATCTGTGTACGTTGTTGGCCACACGAGTGCTACCCAAGATTTTACACCGGGGAGCAAGATTGCCGCGGCTTAAACATATTGGGCAAGAGTTGCCATCGGGGGAGTCGAACGAGCACAACTGCCTCAAGAAGTCTGCCCGCATGAATGCGGGCTTGCCTTTGTGGCTTGTGCAAAAGCTATCCTACCATTCTTTCTTGTGTATTCCAATTGGATACAGGAGAGAAAGAGAACCGAATTATGAGTCGGTCGCAAGCTTTTCGCCGAACTTCTGTAGCCCCGTTGCAACCCGTTGCGGCACCTTGCTCGCCCTAGAATTCAAGAAGGCCAATATGCGCTCCGGTTGGACGCCCTCATCGGAGGCTCTATTTAGACTGCGCTGGTTTATCTGGTAGAGGTACCGGGGATAACTGGCCTGCCAACTGCTGAACCGTTCCACGCGAAATCGGTCCATCAGCGGGGTGTCCGCAGGCAGTTCAACCGAGAAGTCATCTTCAACAACGATCGGGTGCCGCCGCGCTTCATTGGGCGTCTCGCTGTCGTGGCCCAACCAGCGCGCACCCCAGGCGCTCAGCGATAACAGCAGATCGTCGCCCGCGGACGGCTCCGCCAGCTCGACGGCCGACAGCCAGTAGAGTGGGCCGTTCAGCAGGAAACGCAGCAGCACGCCTTCTACAACATCCCAATGTTCGAATCCGCGCAGGAAGCCGTCCTGATTTTCGTAGCGAATGTACCAGCTGTCGTAGTCGCCGGCGGGCCGTTGAAAGTCGGGAGCCGTCTCCTTAATTGCGCTGATTACTTCGGCCAGGCTGTACCAGGCACCGGGCTGCAAGAGTCCCAAAAGCTTTAACACCTCTTCCCGCGTTTGCAATGGGTTATTCTGCCAATCGCCGCCTGAGCAGTCGATGCCCGGAATGCGTTCCAGATCGTTCCATTCGTCAGAGGTACGCCAGGCCTCCCACAGAGAAAAGCGTTGCTCGGGCCGCGGTTGCTCCAGAAAGGCATATACCCGGTTCCCCGTGAGACGGACACGTTCATCGTCGGCGCGGCGCAGCCAGCCCAGTCGCCTTGCCAGGTGCAAGAGCAGGGCGACACGAACCTCTTCTACGTTGGCGTTGGCGACAGGAGAGACGAAGGGAGACACGAAGCCGTCTGCAGACTTCAGGCGCAACATCAACTGTTCAATATCATCCGAATTGGGAGCACCATCGTCCTGCAGGCGCAGTCCCTCAGTATGCAAGAATCCCAGCAGCGTGCCCGCATCTTCGAGAAAGGCATCTTCCAGTCGTAGCATTCGGGATGACGGCGGCGGAGGGACAGGCGCCGCGCCCAACCCCTTCTCACCGTCGGCAGTCGTCGGCCGCGGCAGCCAGGGAAGGATATCACTGGGGACGTAGATGATCGTGTGGGCGTTCCGGCCTTCGCCTTTGTACGTGCGGCCAATCAGTCCGTAGTGGTAGAGCAGCTCGGCTACGCTCTCCGGTGCATTCCAGGGCTGTTCGCGTTCTAACTTTGATGGACCCATCTGACGGATGCTGCCGAATTCACGGCTGAACTGGGCTTCTCGCATTTCGCCACCCTCCGCAAGGAGGAGGTCCAAAGCAGACCTGGCCCCGGTATAGGAATCGGTTATCTCCTGGAAGGCCATCAACACCGAGGTTGGGTCGGTTATCTGGCCGCCCAGGCTGTCGATCATTGCCCGGATATTCTTTTCTCCATCCAGAAAGGCGCCCCGGAGCTCTGCAATGACTTGCAGTTGGATCTCCGGGTAATCGGCAAGCATCTGGCTGGTTTGGGGCATCTGCTTTTCCCTGAATCGCCCTTGTTAAGTTCTCAAAAGATGATAATGAAGCGAGCAGATTTTGCAGTCTGACGGTGAGAACTGACTGCGGCCGTTCCTCCGAGCTTGGGATGCCCAGCGCGTAAGTCTTATGATACTGGCCTTCGTCCAGCCGGACACTTCTCCGGGCCTTGCCAATCTGGGCAAACCTATGAGACAATTCGGTCAGAAACGAAGATGAAGCGGCAATCTCACAGAGACTGGAGGCCTGTCGAAATGACCCGCGATTCATCCCTCTTACCCCAAAGCGGCGGCTGGCGCTTTTCCGATATTCTACGCGATTTTGCTGTGGTATGGCAACTGATGGGCGATCCGCAGGTATCAATTCTGCTGCGGGTCGGTTTTCCGGTGCTGGCGATTCTCTACTGGATATCGCCCATCGATCTGTGGCCGGGAATGCCCTTAGACGATATAGCCGCGGTCGTTCTGGCAGGACGTCTGTTTGTGCAAATGGCCCCGCAGGAGGCCGTACGGCGCGCCCGAGTGCGGCTTGGACATATTTCGCCGGATGAACCGGACCGGGAGGTCTGGGATATCTGGGACGAGGACGACAAGACGATCCCCGGAGACTGGCGAGTCGTTGACGACAAGTAAGAGGCGATGCGCCTTCCTCAACAGATGAATGACGCGCTGCTTGACCAAGTTTCCCGGACCGTTGACCGCCAGCGGCTGCTAGAAACTGCTATTGCTCTGATTAAGGTTCCCAGCCCCACTCGCAGCGCGGGCGCAGCCGCAAATCGGTTGGAAGAGATTCTGACCGCTGACGGCTTTCCCATTCAGCGGCATGCTGCAGACTGGCCCGAAGCTCCAATTGTATTGGCGGTGCTCGACAGTGGCCGACCGGGACCCACCCTGCAGTTCGACGGGCACCTTGACACCGTTCATCTGCCCTTCGTGCCGCCGCGCGTAGAGGATGACACGCTTTACGGCTCCAGTTCGGCCGATATGAAGGGTGGCATTGCGGCGGCTCTGGAGGCGCTGCGCGTATTGCGTACGCTCGACGCCCTGCCCGCGGGCAGGGTACTGTTGACGGCCCATGACCACCACGAGGGGCCGTGGGGCGACGGTCGGCAGGTTCGGGCCATGATCCGCGAGGGTCTTGTCGGCGATGGCGTCCTTCTGCCGGAGTACCTGGCCGAACCTCTACCGTTAGCTGGCAGGGGTGTGGCCATCTTCGAGGCGACTGTTCGGCGCGAAGGCGCGCCCGTGCATGAGGTTTTGCGCCCGCCCGGAACGCCAGACGTTCTGGTCGCGGGGGCCCAGCTGGTTCACCAGCTGCATACGTGGAACGAGAGACTGGCGAAGAATAGTCACCCTCTGGCGGGCTGCGATTCCGCCTTCGTAGGCATGCTGCAGTCGGGGGAAATATATAACCAGTCGCCCACGGAATGTATCGTGCAGGGAACTCGGCGCTGGGTGCCCCCCACCGGCGGTGCAGCCATCGAATCAGAGTTCTCCCAGCTGCTCACCGAGTTCTCAGCGGCAACGGGTACGGAGGTGGCCCTCGAATTCACCGTACAGGGCAGCGCTTACCAGATTGATCCTGACAACCCGCTTGTGACCGCATTTCAAAGGGCCCATTCCGCTTTGACCGGCTCGCCGCTCCCAATGGGGGCTAAGCCCTTCGTAGACGACGGCAATACCTTTGTCTTGGAAGCTGGCATCCCCGCATTAACTCACGGGCCGGCTGCGACCGGCGCCCATACTCTTAATGAGGCCGTTCCGGTGGAGGAATTAGTCAGGGTGGCCAAGCTGTACGCGCTTACGGCTGTCGAGTTTTGTGGCGGGCCATAGCCGCAACCTTCCGGAGAAGAGCCGCCACGTCACCCTTCACCGGCGGTCGGCGTCCCCTCAAGTTCACTGCGCCGCGGGATCGATATAGCCGCACCTGGCCTGGTGACGCAGAGCGCCGCTGCCTGTGATGCCATGGCGAGAGATTGCGTAACCGATTCACCAGCCACAAGCCCGGCCAGAAAATAGCCGATGAAGGTGTCGCCTGCAGCCGTCGTGTCCACGGCGTCGACCGCTACCGCCGGCGTCCTGATGCACTCCCCGCCGCGAGCATAGAGCGAACCGTCTCCCCCCAAAGTGAGCAGAATCGCGGCAAGGGGAAAGCGAGTTTGCAGCGCCTCCACTATCCTTTCAGGTGAAGCGTCCTCAGTTTCCGCCAGCGCCGCACCCTCTGTCTGATTGACCACGAAAACAGAAACTCCTTTGAGCGGGTAACTCAGCACTTCCGGCGTCATCGGCGCGGGATTGAATGCGACGTTTAGTCCTCGATAGAATGCTTCGCGCAGGATTGCCGGCAGGGAGCTGATTTCGTTCTGAAGAAGAAGCCAGTCGCCCTCACCGACATGCGAGAGAACGTAGTTAGCATCGTCTGAGGTTACCGTGAGGTTGGCTCCCCCATAAAGAAGTATCGCGTTTTCGCCGGCGGAGTCTACCTGAATAATTGCGTGCCCCGTAGGCTGGTCATCGAGACCGACGTGCGTTACGTCGACGCCTTCCGCGGCGATGGCATCCCGCAGCCAGAGTCCATCGGGGCCAATTCGGCCCGCGTGAAAAACGTCTGCGCCCGCGCGCGCCAGGGCGACCGATTGATTTGCCCCCTTTCCGCCTTGAAAGCGGCGATATTCCGTGCTGGGCAGCGTCTCTCCCGGGCGGACAAGATGCTCGACCTGATATACGTGGTCTATGTTGAGCGAGCCAAAAACGAGAATGGACATGGTTAAATTGGCTGGATCGAATGGATTATCCAGGCGATTGTAACATTGTGAACCCGGGAGCCAAAAGAGACTACTATCCCCGTCTACTGTGCTATAATGCCCGCTAACCTGCGGATCAGGGTTATCGCGATTAATCCGTACTTGCTCCCCGCAGATCGGTACATTGAAGGAGCAGTCCTTGCAAAACATTGAGTTACTTGCAGTCGCCCGCGGCGACAAGCCTGCCGACCGCGTGCTGCGCAATGGGCGCGTAGTCAACGTCCTGTCAGGGGATATCGAAGAGGCCGATATAGCCCTATACGGCGAGCAGATAGCCGGCGTCGGCGCGGGCTATGCGGGCAAGGAAGAGGTGGATCTGCAGGGCGCCTTCGTGGCGCCGGGTCTGATCGACGCACACGTCCACATCGAGAGCAGCTTGTGTCTGCCTGCCCAATTTGCCGCCGCAGTCGTGCCGCGCGGCGTGACGACGGTCGCGGCCGATCCCCACGAAATCGCGAATGTGGCTGGTGTGGACGGCGTCCGGTTTATGGCCGAGTGCAGCAAAGGTCTCCCCTTACAGGTAGTGCTGATGGCCCCCTCTGCAGTGCCCGCCACCCACATGGAAACGAGCGGCGCCGTGCTTTCTGCCAAGGACCTGGCCGGGTTGCTGGAAGAGGGGACGGTCCACGGGCTGGCCGAACTGATGAACTTCCCCGGCACCATTCAGGGCGACCCCGAAGTGCTGGCCAAGATCGCAGTATTCAGCGGACGGCCTCGGGACGGCCACGCTCCTGCACTAGACGGACAACCGCTCAATGCCTACGCCGCCGCCGGACCGGGCAGCGATCATGAATGCGCGACCGTCGAGGAGGCTTCCGAGAAGCTGGCGCGGGGATTCTATATTCTGATTCGTGAGGCGACCAACGCCCGGAATCTGCACACGCTGTTGCCGCTGATCAATGAGCGCAATAGCCGCCGTATCTGTTTCTGCACCGACGACCGCATGCCAGGCGACCTGATTGAGCAGGGGAGCATCGATTATATCTTGCGTGAGGCCATAGCCTTTGGGATCGAACCGGTTACCGCCTTCCGCATTGCTACTCTCAACAGCGCTGAATGGTTCGGCCTGCATGACCGCGGGGCCATAGCGCCTGGACGTCGGGCCGACCTGATGACATTTGACGACCTGAGTGCTCCCTTCGCCACGAGCGTCTATGCTGGCGGCCGGCTGTGGGCTAAGGACGGTAGCCTTTTGCGCGAGAGAAGCCTTACGCAGGCCTCCGTTCCCGCGGCGGTCTCATCCTCTGTCAGGGTTGCCTGGGATGCCTTCGATTTACGCATCCCCGCTACCGGTACGCGCGTGCGAGTAATCGGTTCGCTGCAGGATCAGGTTCTGACGGAAGAACGACTCCTTGCCCCCCTAATCGAAGACGGGCAGGCTGTGGCTGACCCGGCGCGAGACATTCTGAAGATGGCTGTGGTCGACAGGCACACAGCCAGCGGCGCGACAGGCCTGGGTTTCATCCAGGGCTTCGGTCTGCATCGCGGGGCCATCGCCGGCACTGTCGCCCACGACCATCACAATCTAGTTGTCATCGGGGCAGACGACGAATCAATGACGACCGCTGCCAGAATCGTAGCAGAGATGGGAGGGGGCCTGGCGGTCGCCGAAGGTCGGCAAGCGCTGGAGACACTGCCGCTCCCGGTTGCAGGACTGATGAGCGACCGACCTCTTGGCGAAGTTCGCATTCGATACGATTCTCTGCTCGACGCAGCTCATGAATTGGGCTCTTCAATTCGCGACCCGTTCATGGCGATGAGTTTCATGGCCCTCGAAGTGATCCCAAAATTGAAACTGACAGACCAGGGACTTGTCGACGTCGAGGCCTTCAGCTTCGTCAACCTTTTCGTTGAAGAGTAAGGAAATCATACCAGGGCGACTCCACCATTTTCAGGAGCCGCTCTCTAACCCGGCATACGATTCCAATGAGGCAGAGTAAATGTTCGAAACGATCAGTCCCGCCCCGAAAGACTCCATTCTTGGGCTGACCGAAGCATTCAAGAAAGACCCGAATCCAAATAAGGTCAACCTCGGTGTAGGCGTATACAAAGATGGCGGCGGTCAGACGCCTGTGCTTTCGACGGTGAAGGAGGCCGAGGAACGCCTGCTGCGGTCGGAAGCGACCAAGAGCTATTTGCCGATAGATGGTCTGGCGGCATACGCGACGCTCAGCCAGGAGATCGTCTTCGGCAGCGAGCACGACATTCTAGGCGCAGGACGCGCGGCCACGGTGCAGACGCCCGGGGGTACCGGCGCACTGCGCGTCGCCGCCGACTTTGTGCGGCGCATTTTCCCACAGGCGACGGTATGGCTGAGTGATCCGACCTGGCCGAATCATCCCAATGTGTTCGGTTCGGCGGCACTGCAGGTACAGTCCTATCCCTACTTTGAGGCCGAAAGCAACGGCGTCGCCTTTGACCGAATGATGGCCGCGCTAGAGACGATTCCCAAGGGGGATGTGTTGCTGCTGCATGGCTGTTGCCACAATCCCACGGGCGCCGATCTCTCTTCGCAACAGTGGCAGGAGGTGGCTGCCCTTTGCGCAGAGCGGGGCATTCTGCCGCTGCTGGACTTCGCTTACCAGGGTTTCGGCGACGGGCTGGATGAGGACGCATCCGGGGTCAGGATCGTAGCCGACCACTGCCGCGAGTTCCTGGTCGCTACCTCCTATTCCAAGAACTTCGGACTGTACAATGAGCGCGTTGGCGCGTTGACCCTTGTCGCCGACAGCGCAGAGGCAGCGGAAGCCGCCAACAGCCACATGAAGATCTGTGTGCGCACAAACTATTCCAATCCCCCCGCCCACGGCGGCCAGATCGTGGCGGAGGTTCTCGGAGATCCTGAGCTGCGGCAGCGCTGGGAGGTAGAGTTGGCGGAGATGCGCGACCGCATCAACGACATGCGCCACCTGTTTGTCGAGACGCTGGACGAGCAGAGCGCGGGACGTGACTTTTCGTTCATTGCACGGCAGAGGGGTATGTTCAGCTACAGCGGCCTGACGCCGGAGCAGGTGCAGGCCTTGCGCCACCGCCATTCTGTCTACGTCGTCGGCTCCGGGCGCATCAACGTTGCCGGGATGACAGAGGCCAACATGGATTATCTCTGCGAGGCGATAGCAGACGTCCTTAAGTGACCCCGGGAAATTGGCTACGGGAAAAAGGGGAGAAATCTGATAATGTTCTCATATTCACGCGGTTCGGATGCTTTCCAGACAAGATGGAGTTCGGTTACAGTTTGACCAGTGCTCATCTTGGCATTGAGCACGAAAACCGCTGGCGCTATCCGACCCTCTGCAACGAATTCGCGCAGATGTTCGAACATTGAGTTCCGGTTGTTTGTAATCAGCGTGTATTCATTGCGGGCACACCAGTCCAGTATCGCAGGATCGGACGCACCGTTCTTGGGGACACCGGGATCGCCGACGCGCCACACTGTCATTTCTGGCTCCGTCCTATGAAGCGCGTCACGCAATATGGGGTTTACGTTTTCATCCAGCAGGAAGCGAAACTGATTCAAGGAGAGTCACGTTGTGCGGCAAGCCGGCGAAGCCGCAAGATAACTGGCGGCAAGTTTTTTTCCTGCTCGCGCCGCATTCTCTCTCCGTGCTCTAGCCAGTCCACGATATAGGCTTCAACTTTATCTCGATTGTGCAAATAGTAGAGAATTGTGGCGTAAACCTGTTCCAGGTTAATCGATGGATACGTGTCCGCAATCTGCTCCGCCGTCTGGGAGCGATAGATGTAGTCGTAGAGGACGGTCTCTATCCCAACGCGCGTGCCGGCGATGCGGATGTCGTCATCACTCAGAAAATTGAAATACTGTTCGATTTCCATGTCGAACTCCTTTCCATATCCAGCGCAAGTATACCACACCAGGCAGGTGAATCCTGATGAAACCCCTTTCGCAGCTTGTGGAGTCCGTGCCCGGAAGCCCAACAACAATGATGATGCAGAAAGGTCGCGAACTGGCCGCGCAAGGGCTGGACGTGATCAATCTAGCCGGAGGCGAGCCGGACGCCGACACGCCCAAGCATATCCAGCAGGCGGCTTTTGACGCCATTGCAGCCGGAGATACCCATTATCCGCCCTCCTTCGGCAAGCCGGAGTTGCTGGATGCAATCTGCGCCAAGCTGGAGCGGGAGAACAATGTGCGGGCTGTACCCGACCAGCTGATGGTAACGCCGGGGGGCAAATGGGCGATCTACACGACCTTGGCATCGACCCTCAATGAGGGAGACGAAGTCATGATCCTCGACCCGGCCTGGGTGAGCTATGCGCCTATGGTGCAGCTGAACGGGGGCGTGCCCGTTCACGTTTCCTTGCCGGCCGCCGACAACTTTCGCGTGGATGCCTCACAGCTGGAGGAGCATGTCAGCGACAGGACCAAGCTGATCATGATCTGTTCACCCAGCAACCCGACGGGGAGGGTGCTGACACAGGAGGAACTCGACGACATCGCCGCCGTCGTGCAGCGGCACGACCTGTATGTCCTCAGTGACGAGATTTACGAGCATATCCTATACGACGGGGCCCGTCACCGCTCGATCGCGAGTATGCCCGGCATGGCGGAACGCACTATCATTGTCAACGGGTTCAGTAAGAGCTACGCCATGACCGGCTGGCGCTTGGCCTGGCTGGCAGCTCCTTTACCTGTTGCCAAACTGGCTCGCGCCTATCAGACGCAGACCGTAACATCCGCCGCCAGCTTCTCCATGGTCGCTGGAGCCGCCGCCCTCAACGGGCCGCAGGACTGCGTCCACGAGATGGTGGCCTCCTATACACAGCGGCGCAACTTCGTCCTGGACGCCCTCGAAGAGATCCCGGGCATCCGCAGCAGCCCCATTGAAGGAGCGTTTTACCTATTTGCCCAGTTTACACAGACCGAGAAGAAGAGCCTCGAGATCTCTCAGATCCTGTTGGAGGACGGCCTGCTTGCAACCACGCCAGGAATCGCGTTTGGCGAAGCAGGTGAAGGCTACGTCCGATTCAGCTTCGCCACCGCGATGGAAGACCTGGAAAAGACCGTTGAGCGATTGGCCCGAATCGTGCCGGGTCTTTGAGGGCCGTTATGGATATTTCTCCTCTGCAGTACCTCCTGGCCATACTTGCCGGCGTCGTAGCCGGCATCATCAACACGCTGGCCGGCAGCGGCTCGGCTGTTACACTGCCGATGCTTGTATTCCTGGGACTTGATTCCGGCGCCGCCAACGCCACCAACCGGATCGGGGTCATCATTCAGAACGTGGTCGGCATCGCTACCTTCGCCCGCAGTGGGCGGATGCAACTGCGGGGAGGAGGCACTGAAGAGCAGCAGGCCGAAAACATATTGGACGCTGACTCCTTGCGTTTCGGCCTTTGGCTGAGTGCCGCCGGCATGCCGGGCGCGCTGGTCGGCGCCTACGTCGCGACCCTTCTCGACAGAGATGCCATGAACCTGGCAATCGGCGGCATGTTGATCATCGTCCTGGTGACGATCTTCTTCAATCCGACAAAATGGTTGCGAGAAAGATCGGAGGTACGGAAAGAGCGGCCCGACCTCTTAGTGCTGGTTCTATTCTTTGCCATCGGCATCTACGGCGGCTTCATTCAGGCCGGGGTAGGTGTATTCCTGGTTACAGCGCTTGTTCTCGGCGTAGGCTATACAATAGTACATGCCAACGCGGTCAAGCTGATCTTTGTACTGGCTCTTAACATCGTCGCATTTGCCGTCTTCATCTTGTCGCCCCTGGAAATCGACTGGGGCATTGGCGCCTTGATGGCTGTGGGCCAGAGCATCGGCGCGTGGGCCGCGGTGCGCTTTGCCGTGACTGTGAAGGACGCCAACCGCTGGGTCCGTTATCTGTTGATTGTTGTAGTCGTCTATTCGATTCTGCGATTCTTCGGCCTGCTGGACCTGATTCTTGGCCTCATTTGACAGCATTGGAACGGCAACACAAGAGGTATCATGGCCGGTCCGAGCGGCTTCATTGCTTCAAGAGGGATTTCACAACCCTTTGGCCCCGGAAACCTTTGCAACGCAGCGGCCAATTGACGATTTACAGCTGTGCGTGACAGGAGTGCCCCAATGAGCAGAACAATTAGCCGTGTTACCGTTATCGGCGCCGGTACGATGGGTGCGGCCATCGCCGGACACCTGGCCAATGCAGGCGTCTCCTCCCACCTGCTCGACATCGCGCCGACCGAACTGACTCCGGAAGAGGAGGCAAACGGGTTGACACTGAAGGACCGCGCCGTCCGTAACAGGATTGTGCAAGCAGGATTCGAGCGCATGACCCAGGCCAGGCCGGCCAGCCTCTACAGGCCCGAACTGGCAGAATTGATCACGCTGGGCAATGTCGAGGACGACCTCAAGGCGGCGGTTGCACGGAGCGATTGGATCATCGAGGCCATCGTGGAGCGTCCACGCCCCAAGCAGGAACTGATGGCCAGGCTTGACG
>JAPPKT010000459.1 GCA_028819675.1 Caldilineaceae bacterium
GCCCCCGCACAAGGGAGGGCCGACCAGGCCCGACCGCCAAAGACTGCAGGGGCTAGGGGCTGGGGGACAGAGGTTAGTGAGGGCGGCAACTGGTGGGCCGATAGGTGTGAAGAGGAGTGAGGAGAGAATTCGCTCGCCTCGTGCGGCGGCGGGTACTGAGAGAGTCTTAGTCGTTGCGACAAGGGGATAGACTGTCGGTGCGGGACGTACGTCTGTCTTGGCTTTGACAGTTTTTCTTGGCTGCTTTAACGGTATAGGTAACGTTATTTTTCAGTTTCCAGGAGGAGATCCATGCGAAGTATCAGTGAACGGGGCGTAAACCGACGTGAGTTTCTGAAGGCGAGCGCGCTGGCAGCGGGCGCGACGGTGCTGGCGGCCTGTGCGCCTGTGGCATCGGATGCAGGCGCCGACGCAGCGATGGACGAGGTGGCTGCAGAGGAGATGCAGAGGGGCAATCTGATTGGCCTCTACGGGGGACCGATTAACAGTTTCAACCCCCTAACGGCGGTGCAGGGCTTCCAGTCGCACTTTTTCCAGTGCGTACTGCCGCCGCTGATCCAGCAGAACGTGCCCAAGACCGGCTTTGTGCCGATCATGGCGGAAAGCTGGGAGGTCTCGGACGACGCGACGCAGTACACGTTCCACATACATCCGGATGCCAAGTGGCACGACGGGACGGACTTTACGGCCGAGGACGTAGTCTATACCTACGAACTGTATCTGAATCCGGCGACCAAGTCGCGGCAGGTGAGCAACCTGGCCATGATCGAGGGGGCGGAGGCGTATTCCAACGAAGAGGCGGACAGCGTGGCCGGCATCACGGTCGTGGATGACAAGACGGTCCAGTTCACGACGGCGTATCCGACGGGGCTGTTCCTGTTCCAGGCGACAAATGCGATTCTGCCGAAGCACGTTTTGGGCGACGTTGCGCCTGACGCTCTGGAGAACCAGTCGTTCTTCTTCGAAGACCCGCTGGGATCGGGTCCGTTCAGGTTCATAGAGTACCAGACGGACCAGTTCATCCGGTTGGAGGCGAACGACGACTGGCACTGGGGCGCGCCGAAGCTGGGCAGCTACATCATGCAGATTGTGGCTTCGCCGGACGTGGGCCAGATCGCGCTGGAACGGGGGGAGGCCCATTTCAATGCCTGGGGCGGGCTCAACACGGGCTCGACGGAGGTCGTGCAGTCTTTCATCGACAACGCCGATTTCAAGGTGGTTGCGACGACGGGCGTGGTGTTCACGGCTTATTCTTTCAATCTGAGGCGGGGGTTCTTTGCGGACAAGCGGGTGCGGCAGGCATGGCTGCATGCGCTGGACAGGAAGAAGATCATTGAGGTCTTCCAGGGCGGGAACGGCACGATCTATAATTCGCCGCTGATCCACGGATGGTCGATCCCTGACGATCTCAACCCATACGACTACGACGCCGAGCTGGCGCGCAGCCTGCTGGATGAGGCCGGTTGGGACTTTGACCAGGAGGTCACGGTCAATCTGATTACGCTGCGGAGTGAGGAGGCGCGGGCACAGGTGGCCGCCGAAAAGCAGATGCTGGAGGAGGCGGGCTTCAAGATCAAGATCGAGGAGATGGACAGCTCGGTCTGGGTGGAGCGGTTCTATGACACGCACGATTTTGACGCGGTGCGAGTGGGCTTCGGTTCGTTCCCGGACCCGGACGGATTCCTCAAGTTCCACCTGACGACACAGGGCCGCAACGCGAACGGCTATTCCGAGGCGATTGGCGGCGACTTCGAGGAGAAGGTGATCGAGGCGGGTCAGCTGACGGACCAGGCCGCTCGCCAAGAGATCTATTTCGAACTGCAGAGGACGCTCAACGACAACCCGTCGCACGCGCCGCTGTATGTGGGCAACAATGTCTGGGTATTCAACGGTGGCGTGAACATACCTGAGATTACGGACCAGGGCGTTGTTGGAGGCCTGGCCGACCTGTCCAACCCACTGCCTGCGAAGCGGGACTGGTGGACGAACCTGGAAGGCTGGTCTTTCGACGGATAGGAATCGGAGAGAAGGAAGGGAGAGGGTGTCGGCATCCTCTCCCTTCACGACCCATCTGGAGTAGGTGCGCAGACCTGCCGGCTGTGCGCGCCGTCTCATGGCCAAGACCCCTTTGCCTGAAAGCAGCCCAGAGCTGATGGAGTTGACTGACCGGAAGAGCCCGAACACGGTGGCGGCGCGATTCCGGCGGCACAAAGTGGCCGTGATCAGTCTGGTGATCATCGCGATCCTGGGATTTGCGGCAATCTTTGCCCCTTTCATCGCGATACAGGACCCTTACACGGTTGACCTGGACAGCATCCGGCAGCCGCCGAGCGCGGAGCACATTCTGGGGACGGACTCGGCCGGGCGGGATATGTGGGCGCGCATGGTGTACGGCGCGCGCATATCGATGTCGGTGGGATTCGTCGCCAATGTCATCTCGATCACGATTGGCGTATTGATCGGCACGGTGTCGGGTTACGTCGGGGGTCGAATCGACAATGTACTGATGCGGTTCACTGAACTGGTGATGAATTTTCCGACGTTTTTTGCGATTCTGATGCTGGTGGCGCTGCTGGGGCCGAATATCATCAATGTGATGGTGGTGATTGGCGTTTTGGGATGGGAGGGACTGGCGAGGCTGCTGCGGGCGCAGGTGCTTTCGCTGCGGGAACAGGCTTTTGTGGAGGCGGCGCGTTGTATTGGGACGCCGCATTCGCGGATTGTATTCCGGCATATACTGCCGAATCTGCAGCCCTATATCCTGGTGGCGGCGACGCTTGGCGTTGCGGGCACAATACTGACCGAGTCGGCGCTTTCGTTTCTGGGATTGGGGGTGCAGATTCCACAGGCGAGCTGGGGGAGCATGCTGAATTCGGCGCAGTCGCTGACTGTACTTACCAACTCGCCGTGGTTGTGGCTGCCGCCGGGCATTGCGATTTCGGTAGCGGTGCTGGCGATGAATTTTGTGGGAGATGGTTTGAGAGATGCTTTCGACCCGCGAATGGAGGTGTGAGTGATGGCCGACCAAGACGGCGCGGTATACATCAAGGACCTGGCTGGCTGTCAGCCTGAGAGTGCGCTTTCAGAAAAGCCGAAACGCGGCGCGTGGCACGTACAGCCGTACGAGACGGCGGAGTTCAGGGGAACGTTGTTGAGTGCAGGTGAGGAGACGGCTGCCCCGGAGGTTTCGGTCGGACTCGAACTGAGCGGATGGCACAGGATCTTTGTCGGCGTCTACCCTGACCACCGGGGGCGCGGCTCGATTGAGCTGAAGCTCAGCGGTGACCCGTGCTTCACCCACTTGAACATGGGCCCTGATTGGGCAGATACGAATCCGCATGGACACAACATCTATGAACTGCTGTGGAAGGATGCGGACCTAACGGGCCAAGAGCTGTCGATTCGCCAGGTTTGCACGCCAACCGGTAGATCAGATGAACCGGCGGCGGTTTCGTGCGAACGGACGAAACTTGCGTACATCAAGCTGGCCCCTATGCCGGAGGGCATGGTCAGGGAGATGGAGAGTGAGCGGCAGCGGACGGATACGCGGCGGCTGTTTGCTCACAATGACGCGCACGGGTATCTGTATCTTTATGGCACGGCGACTGAGGAGGCGGTGCGGAACGAGATCGAGCCGTACCGGCATACCGACTTTTCGCGGCTCTACTGGGAGTGCGGAGCCGGGGACACGATGTTCTACCTGGGGCAGGTGGGCCGGTTGCCGACGTGCGACGGGGTTGAAGACTTTGACCGGCAGGGCGACCGGCTGCATGCGGAGACCTGGCGCACGTTTCGAGACCAGCAGCTTGATCCGTTTGTTGTGGCGCTGGAGGCGGCGCACGAGATTGGGCTCAGCTTTCACGCAAGTTACCGGCCGGCCGGTTTTTTCTACCCGCCGCCTTTGGAACAGTGGAATCCGGGCAGTCTTTATTTTTCGCGGCCGGATCTGCGCATGGTGGGTAAGGACGGCGGGACGGCGCCGCGTATCTCCTACGCCTTTGCAGACACGCGGCGCTTTGTCATCAGCCTACTGCTTGAGGTGGCGCAACATCCGGTGGACGGCGTGTGCATACTGTACAACCGGCGACCGCCGCTGGTGGACTACGACCCGCCGCTGGTGGAAGGGTTCATGGAGGCCTATGGGGAGGACCCGCGGCAGCTGGGGGACGATGATGCGCGCTGGCTGGGCTACCGGAGCAGCGCGCTGACGGCGTTTCACCGGGAGCTGCGGGCAGCGCTTGACGGGCTGGCGCGGGAGCAGGGACGAGACCGGATCGCTGTTTCGGCGTGTGTGCTGAACCGGGAGGAGAACTTTCGGAACGGGCTCGACCTGGAGGGATGGGTCGCGGAGGGTCTGGTCGACACGTTGATCCCGTATACGGACTTGCCAGGCGTGGACAGCATGGGGATGGCATGGGAGGACGAGGAGGCGGTCAGGTATTTCGTCGACCTGGTGGAGGGGACAGATTGTGAACTTGCGCTGAACATCATGCCGCGCCACATGCCGGCGGAGGCGTTCGGGCGGAAGGCGGCTGCGCTGTACGGGCAGGGCGTTGAGAACCTGTTTTTCTGGGATTCTGCGGGGCCAAGCGGGCGCGCCCACTTCGGGGCGAGCTGGAACGGGCTTCGAAATCTCGGTCACCGGAAGGAGATCGAAGCGTGGCTTCAGGACGGCGCGCCAGGCGTACGGCAGGTTTCGACGCCGCTGCGCAAGTTGGGAGAGTATGACCTCACATACCAGACGCCTGGCTGACGGAAGCGCTGGTCAGAATGGCGTTACCTGGGGCGGGCCCGGGTCGATGGAAAAGGCCAGGGCGTCGAAGTTGCGGCGCATCAGGTCGAAGCGCAGGCCGGCGTGGTCGGGGTCGTTCCAGAGATTTTCGAATTCGCCGGGGTCATTTTCCAAGTCGTAGAGCTCGCCCTGTTCATGGCCGTGGTAGACGACGATCTTGTGGCGGGTGTCTCTGTACATGGTGGCGTAGCTGCCTTCGTACTGCGCGCGGCCGGGCACGTCGGGATTCAGAGCCCGGTAGAATTCGCAGCGGACGAAGTCGCGGTGCCGATCGGGCGGCGCTTCGCCGCGCAGAATTGGCAGTAGCGAACGGCCCTGCATGCGCAGGGGGATCTCCAGACCGGCTAGGTCGAGAAGCGTGGGCGCGATGTCGACCAACTCGACCAGGGCGTCGCTGACGAACCCGGCCGGGGCGGGTAGAACGTCCTCGGGCGCGGCGTCTTCGGAACCCTCCGCGGCGCTTTCATCCTCTTCCGCTGATCGGTCTTCCTCTTGACTATCTTCAGCCTCCGGTTCTTCGGGCAAGGGGAACTGGCCGGGCCAGCTGATGATTAGCGGAACCCGCACCAACCCCTCGTAGAAGCGACATCCCTTCAGAAGGAGACCGTGGTCTCCGAGCATTTCGCCGTGATCGCTGGTGAAGATGATGACGGTGTTTTCGCGCTGCCCGGTTTCTTCGAGGGCATCCAGGAGACGTCCGATATTGTCGTCGATCAGTTCAATCATGGCGTAGTAGGCGGCGATCACGTCGCGGGCGTTGAAGTCCTCGGGTGGACGGGACTCGTTCTGGAAGTCTCCGGGAATCAGTGCCTGGGTCGCAATATCGCTCTGCCGGAACGGTGGCGGCGGGATTTTGGATGAGTCGTATCGATCGCGGTACTCCTGGGGGGGATCGAAGGGGGCGTGGGGGTCGAAGACGTTGACGCTCATCAGCCAGGGGCCTCGGCGCCTCTTCTCCGAAAGAAACTCGATGGCGCGGTCGGTGCACCAGGTGGTCTGGTGCAGGTCGGGCGGGATCGAGGCGGGATCCTCGCGGAGATCGCGGAGTGCGTATCCTTGTGCGGCCAGCCAGTCGGCATAGGCGTGTCCGGAGGGGAAGCGGTCTTCGGGATCATGGCTCCAGTGGAAGACTCTGTAGCCGTCATTTTCAGGGCGGGGTTCTTCGCGGCCGTGGGCGCCGGCGAGGTGGAATTTGCCGCTGAGGCCGCAGTCGTAGCCGCTCTCGGCGAGGAGGGCTGTTACGAGAGGGGCGCCTTCGCCCCACTTTTCGTTGCCGTTCATGCAGCCGCGCACGTTGCCGGGATAGCGGCCGGTGAGGAAGCTGGCGCGGCTTGGCGTGCAGATGGGGCTCTGGCAGAAGGCGTGGGTGAAGGCGACGCCTTCGGCGACGAGGCGATCGAGGTTGGGCGTGTTGATGTGGGGATTGCCGAGGGCGTGAATGGTGTCGAACCGCTGCTGGTCTGAGCAGAACCAGAGAATGTTGGGGCGCTTCGCCTGGGTCATAGGATTACCTCCGTATGTCGTTCCCTTTCGATTTTCCTGCGCACCTCTGCGTTGACGGAAGACCTGTACGCTTACATCCTATTTCTACCGATCCTGAATGCGGGCCTCACTGACCGTTCCGGGAACGCTGTTCGAGGCCAGTCCCCTTGGATAGCAGAGAGTCGCCATTGCGTTCATCTGCGGGCGATCTTGAAGATTGCGCCTGGCTGATAGGCGACAAAATACAGGTTTCCGTCTTCATCAGTTCCAATACTACTGACAATATTGAAGGCTTTCAAGACCAGTTCCGCACGCCACCCTTCGCGGCTGACGCCATGCGGACTGCGATTTTCAGAGGGGGCGGGCCTGTGCAGGCTCCAGATGTCTCCGCGGCAGAAATCGGAGAAGAGGAAGCGGCCATTGAGGTGGGGGAGCTCGTCGCCGCGATATACGACGCCGCCTACTACGGCGCAGCCGCGGGCGCGTTCGTACTCGGCTACGGGCAGCGTAAAGATGGCAGCCTCCTGGCAAGGCACGGGCATGCCGGAGATTTTCAGGCATCGCGTGCCTTCGATCGTCGGCCATCCGAAGTTATTGCCTCCCGGGCTGGACTGAGGCACGAAGTTCACTTCCTCGCGTCTACTGTGACCTGTATCGGGGATGAATAGGTCCCCGGTTTCGGGGTCGAATGCGAAGCCCCACGGATTTCGCAGCCCTAACGCCCAGATTTCAGGTCGATAGCCCTCGACATTGACAAACGGGTTGCTCGGTGGGATAGCGTAGAGGCGCTGGGATGTTTCCACGTCGATTCTCAGGATTTTGCCGAGCAGCTGGTCCGGGAATTGACTCTCGTGGGGAGGAAGATCTTCACTGCCGCCGTCGCCGACACCGACGTACAGGTACGCGTCGAGGGGGCCGAAGGTGATGCGGCCCCCATTGTGAGCATGGTGCGGCTGGCCGATGGCCAAGAGCAGTTCCTCGCTGGCGGGGTCCGCTGTTTCGAGGTCGGGCGCGGCGGTAAAGCGGCTGACGACCAGGTCTCCTGCGAGGCTTGTATAGCTCAGATAGAATTGCTGGTTGGAGGGGAAGCTTGGGGAGAATGCAATATTCAGAAGCCCTCTCTCGCCGCAGCAGGTAATCTGGTTTGAGATATCGATAAAGAGCTGTTTGTTTTCCAATCCATTTTTGAAGATACGTATACGCCCCTCTTGCTCCACTATGAAGAGGCGTCCGCTGCCGTCGCCGGCGTGGGTGACCTGTACAGGCAGCACAAGATTCTCGATAACCAGCTCCCTTTTCAGCTGAGGGGTTGCGGCGGTGACTGCGGTTTGCGAAGCCGGCGTGCCGAACACTCTCACTTCACGCCAGGCGACCCAACTGGGGCTCTGGAGGGTATGGACAAGCAGATCGTCAACCGGTTGAGGGGGGTTCAAGTCAATCGTCAGAGTTTGCCCATCTTCCGTGTGGATGTCTGTGAGTCTCTGAAATGGGGTACGCACGCCCGTCCCGTTGCCGAGCCAGAGGACGTGGGACGTCGGGCCGGCCGGAGCCTGTGCCACCACAAGCTCGATTCTGTCGACAAGGTAGAGATCATCGAGGGTGACGGCAATCCATTGGGCGGCAAGATTCTTTGCGTTCCAGTTGGTTTCCGGATCGCCGTCGAAGGCCAGATGGGCCGTTTCTTCGCCCTCGGAAGAACGAGCTTCGCCCGTGAGCGCAACATTCCGGCTCTGTAGGGGAGGTGGTTCTGTGGGCTGAGGTTGCGGCTCGGGTTGAGGCGTGACGGTCGGGGAGGCGGGGGCTTCTGCCGACGGCGCGGCCTGGGGCGCGGGTGAGGAGAGGGCGGGCACGGGCTGCGACTTGCACGCGGTGAGGAGTGCAAGGCTCAGGAGTAGGGCGGAGCACAGGATGGCGTATTTCATTGGTCGAGCTTCCTAAGGACCAGTTTGGGGATTTCGGGGAGGATCTTCTCTACGATTGCGCTTCTCAAGCAACGGCGAGAGCTCGGACAATCGAAGGGAAAGCGGGATTTCATCGGACTATTCTGCGGTGATCTTGTAGACTAAGCCATTCTGGTAGCCAGTCACGTATAGGTTGCCCTCTTCATCCTCACCGACGCTGCTAATCGGGACGGAGGCTTTCAGGACCAACTCACTCTGCCAGGCACCATGGTTCGTCTGAATACGGCCAGAATCTCCGGTTGCGTCCGGCTTAGTGAGGCTCCAGATGTCACCGCGGCAGAAATCTGCGAAGAGAAAACGACCTCTCAGGTGGGGCAATTCACTGCCGCGGTAGACGACTCCGCCCACGATGGCGCAGCCGCGCGTGTGATCGTATTCGGCTACGGGCGGGGTGAAGATTCCGGCCTGGCGACAGGGCACAGGCAGGTCTTCGAACCTGGGGCAGCGGGTACCCTCGATCGTGGGCCAACCGTAGTTTTCGCCGCCGCCGCTGGACGCGGGCTGGAAGTTGAGTTCTTCGCGATCGTTGTGTCCCGCATCGGGGATGTAGAGTTCTCCTGTTTGGTGGTCAAATGCAAAGCCCCAAGGATTTCTAAATCCGAGTGCCCAGATTTCAGGGCGGAAGCCTTCGTCGGTGACGAAGGGATTGCTGGCTGGGACTGCATATGGTTGGACGCCTGACTCCACATCGATGCGAAGAATCTTTCCGAGCAAAAGAGCCGGGTCTTGGGGGAAGTGGGAAGGGTGACCTTCACTTCCCCCGTCGCCCATACCGAAGTACAGGTAACCATCATTGGGACCGAACACAAGCCGGCCCCCATTATGTACATGGTGTGGTTGAGGGACAGTGAGAAGGATTTCCTCGCTGGCGGGATCGGCGACATCGGGGTCATCGGTGGTGGTGAAGCGGCTGATTACGGTGTCGTCAACGCTGTTCGAATAACTCAGATAGAACTGTTTTGTGGCAGAGAACGTGGGAGGAAAGGCGACGTTGAAAAGACCGCGCTCCTCGCAACAGTTTACTCGATCGGTTATGTCAAGGAAGAGAGTCTCGTTGGCTACGCCATCTTTGGCGATGGTGATGCGTCCCTGCTGCTCCACCACGAAGATGCGGCCGCTCCCATCTCCGGCGTGGGTGACCTGTACGGGTAGCACAAGCTGGTCCAGGATCTGCTCTACGCGCAACTGCGGAGCCGTCCCGCTTTCGTGGCTGGGAACATAGGGCAGCCCTCGGACCCTCACTTCCCGCCATGCGACCCAGCTGGGGCTTTCCAGGGTTTGGACAAGGAGCTCCTTGACGGGTCGCGGGGGGTTGATTTCGATGGTGATTGTTTGGCCATCTTCGGTGTGGATGCCTGTGAGTTGGGTATAACGCGTACGCACGCCGGAACCGTTATCAAGCCAGATGGTGTGCGTGGTGGGACCAGCAGGGGCCTGGGCGACCACCAGCTCAATTCGGTCGGCAAGATAGAGGTTGTCGAGGGTGATGGCGATCCACTGTGCAGGATGATCCTGGGCACTCCAGGCAGTCTCGGTCACGCCGTCGATCGCGAAGTGCACCGAGACTTCATGCGACGAGGCTCGTGCGGTACCCTGAACGGCGACGTTTGGACTCAGAGATGCCGGCACAGCGGTATGTGTCGGAGACGGCGCGGGTGTGGGTGTTTCCGTAGGGATTATGGTGGGGGTTGTTGTTGCAGCGGGCTGCTGGATGGCCGTTACCACTGCGGTCGGACTTTCAGGCTCCGATCGTGCTGCGCATGAGGTAGAGAGTAACAGGATAAGCAGCAGACCTGTCGACGCGACTGCATATCTCATTGGGGGCTCATGTGACGGGGCAGGTGGGTAGTGACGCTGGCGAGATGGATTGGGTGAACACAGTTTGAGAAATGGAGACGGATTGGGCCGAACGGACGGACGAGATGGTCGACAGATCATCTCGAAGTGATCATATAGATTGTACCATCCTGGAAGCCTACGGCGCATACGATGCCTCGTTTGACTGTGCCGAGGCTACTGGCGGGGGAATCCGGCGGTGGCGAGGGGTGCGCTCTGCTACTTTTTTGCTTTTGCCGGGTACAGGTGTGCTTAGTTCGCTTGCGTCCCCAAGCGTCACCGCTGCAGAGGACTGTGAAAAGGAAGAGGCCGCTCGCGGCGGGGAGGCGAGGCCGAAGAGCAAGCGTTTCCGGCAGCAGGCGGCCACAGCGGGTTCGAGCTATCTCTCGGCAAGGGTGAAGATTGCCCCGACCTCTTCGACATGGATTGTGAAATATACATTGCCCTCTTCGTCGGCTCCCACACTACTGACGGGCAGGCCTGCCGAAGCCAACAGCTGACTCCGCCAGAAGGTGGCTTTTCCTCGGGCGGCATCCTCTTTGGCACGTTCAATCCCCCAGATTCTGCTTGTACAGTAGTCGGCGACGATGAAGGTGCCGTGGAGGCCGGGGAGGCTTTCTCCGGCGTAGACGGCGCCGCCGACGATAGCGCAGCCTCGGGTGTGGTCATAGTCGGCAACAGGCAGGACGAGGCCGGCGGCGCTGCAGGTGAGGAGGTCATGTTCGAAACAGATGCTGCCCTCCATGACGGGCCAGCCATAGTTCTGTCCGCCGCCGGCAGCGGCGGACTGGAAATTTACTTCCTCGCGTTTGAAGTTGCCGGTGTCGGGCAGATAGAGGTCGCCGCTCTCTTTTTCGAAGGCGAAGCCCCATGGATTGCGGAGGCCCAGCGCCCAGATCTCGGTGCGATGGCCATCCAGGTGAACGAAGGGATTGTCTGCGGGCACGCCGTAGGGGTGTTGGCCGGATTCGACGTCGATACGGAGGAGTTTGCCCAGCAAAGAATCGGCTGCTTGCCCTCGATTATCGGGATCGCGGGGGAGGCCGCCGTCGCCGCTACCGATGTAGAGGTAGCCGTCCAGGGGACTGAACTCCAGGTGGCCGCCGTTGTGGTTTTCGTGGGGCTGGTCGATGGTAAGGAGAATCTCTTCGCTGAATTCGTTGGCGCGATTGGGGTCGTCGGAGGTGGTAAATCGACTGACGGTGGTGTTACCTTGGGTATTGGTGTAACTCACGTAGAAGTGCCCGGATTCGGGGTAGGATGGCGGGAAGGCAAGTCCGAACATGCCGCGCTCGCCTTGGCAGCAGTTTACGCGCTCGGAGATGTCCAGGAAGGGAGGTTGTCTTAGTGCGCCTTCGTGGACTATGCGAACGCGGCCGGGTAGCTCGACGACGAAGATTCGCCCGCTGCCATCGCCGGCGTGGGTTACGCGGACAGGGTAGTCCAGCCCAGTAACCACTTCGGCGACGGTGAAGGGTGGCTCCTCGTGTTCTGCGACGGGGGCGTCCGGTTGTGTGCCGAAGACACGGAAATCGCGCCAAGCGACCCAGCTTGGACTGTGAAGAGTCAGAATCAGGACCTCGTTGATTTTCTGAGGGGGGTCGATTGGGACGGCCAGGACCTGGCCATCGTCAGTGTGGACGTCTTCAAGACGCGCGTAGAAAGTGCGCAGGCCTGAGCCGTGACGCAGCCAGATTTCATGGGTCGTGGGGCCGGGTGGGGCCTGGGTGACGACCATCTCTACTCTGTCAACCAGGTAGGTTTGGTCCAAGGCTATTGCATACCACTGCGGAGCAGGCTGTTTTGAGCTCCAGATGGTGTCGGTATCGCCGTCGATTGCCAGGAAAGCCTGGTCATCGACAACGAGGTGGCCTTCGTCGCCTCTGATGTATGCGAGCCCTGATGCGAGGGGGGCAACATTCTCGCCAAGGGGCTGGCCGAGTCTTGCCGGGGAGAAAGGCGGTTCGGCTGGAGACAGTGAGATTGTGAGCCTTGCTCCATTCGATGCGGCGCGTGCGGAGCCGATGTTTGCACGGCCATTCTCGTGAGAGGAGGAGCAGGCGACAACAAGGATGGAGAGCAGGCAATAGGAGACGGCTTGGAGCGTTTTGGTTGAAATTGGCATAGGTTCTCTCTGGCCATCGGTTTTTTGACTAACGCGACTGCTTGGGGGTCCGATGGCCTCCTTCGGTGGAGGAAACTGCTGTTGCAGGACTCACTCCTCCTGCAACAGATAGAGGACCCCGTCCTGGTATCCGG
>JAPPKT010000485.1 GCA_028819675.1 Caldilineaceae bacterium
ACGCCTTTCTTGACCAACCCTTCATCCCTGACACCTCTCAGGCTTAGTAGTTACATGAAAACAAAAAACTGACAAAAGAAAAAAGGCCCGACCAATCAGTCGGGCCTCTCGTCAGCCGCTTCCCAGCCTATACGTCCAGATTACGCACCTCATGGGCGTGCGTCTGGATAAACCGCCGCCGCGGCGGCACACTGCTCCCCATCAGCATATCAAACGTGCGGTTGGCCTCCGCCGCATCCTCCACCTGCACCTGCAGCAGCGTCCGGTACTCCGGGTTCATCGTCGTCTCCCACAACTGCTCCGGGTTCATCTCCCCCAAACCCTTGTAACGCTGCTCCAGCTTGATGTTATCGTTACCCATCTCCTTCCGGATCTGGGAAAGAGCGTTGTCGTTGTACACATACTGCTCCGACCGCTTTGCCTTTCCGTTCTGGCGCTCGGTGATCTGTACCTTGTACAGCGGAGGCTGCGCAATGTAAAGGTGGCCGTTTTCCACCAGAGGCCCCATATACCGGAAGAACAGCGTCAGCAACAGCGTACGAATGTGCGCGCCGTCCACGTCTGCATCCGTCATCACGATGATCCGGTTGTAACGCAGGTTCTCAACCGTGAAATCATCGCCGACGCCGGTGCCCATCGCAGTAATCAGCGACTGGATCTCCTTGTTTCCCAGAATCTTGTCCAGGCTCGTGCGTTCCACATTCAGGATCTTGCCTCGCAGCGGCAGCACGGCCTGGAATCTTCGGTCGCGACCCTGTTTGGCGCTGCCCCCTGCACTGTCTCCCTCGACAATGTAGAGTTCGCTCTCGTTCGGATCGCGGCTGGAGCAGTCCGCCAGTTTGCCGGGTAGGGTCAGGCTCTCCAGCGCGCTCTTGCGGATTACCAGGTCCCGGGCCTTGCGGGCAGCCTCTCGGGCGCGAAAGGCGACCTGGCACTTGTCAGTGATCCGTCTGGCCTCGCGCGGGTTCTCCTCCATCCAACTGTTGAGGCCCTCGGCCACGGCAGTCTCGACCTGATAGCGCACCTCGTTGTTGAGCAGCTTCAGCTTGTTCTGGCCCTCAAACTGCGGCTCCACGATTTTGACACTGATGATCGCCGTCATCCCCTGCCGCGTATCATCCCCGCTGAAGTTGGCGTCATTGTCCTTCAGAATCCCCTGTTTGCGCGCATAGTCGTTGATCTGCCGCGTCACCGCCGCGCGCAGACCGGTCAGATGGCTGCCGCCGTCGGGCGTGTTGATCGTGTTGGCAAACGCGAAAATAGACTCATTGTAGCCGTCCGTGTACTGGATCGCCGCCTCCACGTGCGTCGATTCGACCTGCATGTCAACGTAAATCGGCGGGTGCAACACGGTCCGGTTCTTGTTCAGATAGCGCACGAATGTCTGCACGCCGCCCTCGAAATAGAAACTGATCTCCCGCGGCTCCTCCCCCCGGTCATCGACAAAATGAATATCGATACCCCGCGTCAGGAAGGCCATCTCCCGAAATCGGGTCACCAGCGTATTCCAGTCATATTCGAGAACGTCGAAGATCGTATCGTCGCGCAGAAAACGCTGAATCGTGCCCGTCTCGCCGGGCTCACACTCGCCCACTTCCTCCACATCGGTCACGGGCACACCGCGATTGAAACGCTGCCGCCAGACCTTTCCGTCCCGCTTGACCTCCGTCTCCATCCATTCGCTCAGCGCGTTGACCGCGCTTACGCCCACGCCATGCAGACCGCCCGACACCTTGTAACCGACATCGCCGAACTTGCCGCCGGCGTGCAGCTTCGTCATCACCACCGTCAACGCCGGTATGCCGGTCTGTTTCTGTATGCCCACAGGGATGCCGGCGCCGTTGTCCTCCACCGTGACGCTCTCATCCTTGTGAATCGTCACCACGATCTTGTCGCAGCGCCCCTGCATCGCCTCGTCTATGGCGTTATCCACCACCTCGTAAATCATGTGGTGCAGGGCCTTCGTGTCGGTCCCGCCAATGTACATGCCCGGCCGCTTCCGCACCGCCTCCAGGCCTTCCAGCACCTGAATCTGGTCAGCGCCGTAAACGAAATCCTGCTTGTTCATCTTTTCTGCCACGTATACCTCCGCTCGTTTCAAACGGGGCTGCCGCCCGCAACCGGGCCCTCACCCCCAATACAACTCCGCTGGCTGCAAATACCCGCTCTCAACCTGTCATCCAGCCGGTGTCAGCCGGCCGGCGATCGGGGAGCATCCGCAACCCTACGTTCGCATCGATAATATGTCAGGCAAAACTATCCGTTTCTTGCTGCTGCATCGCCAGAATGCGCGTCCGGTAAAAGACCAGCAGTGACATCGCCAGTCCCGTTCCGATGAAGGTGTTCCCCAACGTGGCAAATGCCACGCCCAGCATATGCCACTGGGTAACCTGGCGAAAAAGCAACCCCATCCCCGTCGAAATCAGCGTTGTCAGCAGAACAAACCCGACCGTGGGCCAGAAGTTCTTCCGCACCATGTGGATGCTGCGGCGGACCGCGCTCCCAATCGCCAGGTCGTCCAGCACAAGCGCTGTCGTCACAAAATAGAGATAGAGCAGGATCACCATGATCAGGCCGCCGAACAAAAACAACGCCCCGGAGCCCAACACCGGGCTGATCAGCGCCAGCACCGTGACCCCGATCACACCCGGAATGTAGATCATCAGCAGGCCGAGGGCGAAGAACACCAGGAAACCGATCGTCCGCAGCCAGTGGCGCACGATTCGGCCCGCCAGTATGTTGAGAGTGAGCGCCTTCGGCCCCTCCCCGATCGGCAGATTCTGGGCCAGCAGATTCATATACGTCGCCCCGATCAACAGACCGGCCAGACCAAAGAGCAGCGACAGCAGGCCCGCCGCCCCGATCGAGTCGACCTCGACGCTGGGATGGCTTCCCTTTATGCCCGGCAGCGTCGCCAGCAGGCTCGGCACGTGATACAACAGACCGTTGACCAGAAACTGGGCCAGATTGCTCGTCTCGCCGAACACTGTCAGCAGCTCGCTCATCTGGTCCAGCGCAAACGGACTCCCCTCTGCCAGCTGCGGGTCCGCGGCCATCTCCGTATAGAAATCGGCCAGTCTTCCCAGCAGAGGGCTGATGCTCCAACGCGGCAGAACCCACAACAGCGCGTCCAGCAGCAGCGGCAACAGCAGCAGGCCTGGACGCTGGCTCACGAAGCGGTAGCCGGTGGAAATACTGTCTATGATACCCACAAACGCGTCCCGTTTCGGCCGGACATACCCATCCCGAATCCGTCCTCAAATTGGCGTTTTCGCGGCACACTTTAGCCTTCTGATTTTACCATACACCCCTATCTGGCACGAACGGAACAACTCGTATTCCTGGTTTCGGAAGTAGATTTGCCAGGATCATCCAATTGGCTATTGACAAAACTGTGAACACAGTTTATACTGTGAACTGTGTTCACAAAGGAGCAATCTATGAAGTTTGAGGACGACTTGGTGGGTATTTTCGAAATTGCTGAAATGGCTGGAGTCAAGTCCGCCGCAGTAGCGAACTGGCGCACCAGATTCGACGATTTCCCAGCTCCTATTGCGACGCTCAGATCTGGACCAGTCTTTTACCGCAGCCACATAAGAAGGTGGCTACACTTAAGGAGAGGAAAAATGGCGACGGTGATTTCAACTATCAACCTAAAAGGCGGGGTCGCAAAGACTACAACCACAGTAGCAATGGCGGAGATTCTTTCAGCCGAGTTTGGGAAGAGGGTATTGGTTGTTGATCTTGATCCCCAAACTAACGCTACAGTCATGTTAATTGGAGAGCAGGAATGGAAAAACCGTAATGACAATGGCCACACACTGGCCCAGTTGTTCAAAGATGCTCTTGAGGAGGACTCCAACGCTCGTCGGTTTGACCTCTCAGCCACTCTCGTCAACAGGGTCTCTAATGTCCGTGACGTGTATTCAGTAGATCTCTTACCTTCTAGCCTCGACCTGATAGAGGTGCAAGACCGACTGGCCTCAATGCCCTCTGGACCCTACTTTGCGAATGTTCCGACAGATATTCTCCGCCGGGCTATCCGGCCAATAATTGACAATTATGATTATGTCTTAATCGATTGTCCTCCTAATCTGGGTATTATCACCTTAAATGGTTTGAGGATTTCTACTGGGTACGTAATTCCTACTATCCCGGACTTTCTGTCCACTTACGGTATCCCGCAAATTATCAGCCGGGTCGAAGATTTCTCCCAAAATATAGGCGAAGAAATCAAGGTGATGGGAATTATCATAACCAAGTACAGGGGGCAGTCTAGTCTGCATAAGAATACCGTAAACTCGCTGCGTAGGGATTACAAGCACGTCTTTAAGACTGTTATCCCGGAAGCCACTGCTATCGCCGCTTCTGCCGAATTCGCGCCGATTTCCACTCTGCGTCAAAAATATGGTTACCAGGGAGAATTCAATAGATACAGAAACTTGACCTCCGAGATAATGAACACGACATTGAACGGAGCGATATCATGAAGGAAGAACAAGTCGAACTGACGGAGCGCCTTCAAACTATAATGGAGGTCATAGTCGAGGAAACCCGATCTAACCCAAGGTTTGCACGACGACTAGGGCAGGTCCTCAAAGTTGCTCCAGATGAGGCGGATGACGGAAAGCTAAAGCCACGAAGAAATCGAAGAGATCCTCCGTCCGTTGACCCGTTTGCTTTGTACGAAAAAAGTGAAGATCACCTCCGGCATGCCTTGGCCGAATTAAGTCTAGATCAACTCAAAGATATCGTAGCGGGACACAGGATGCCCCAGCTCACTCTTGCCCTAAAGTGGAAAACCCCAGCGCGTCTTGTTGAATTGATTGTGGAAACTGTAAAGACTCGTAGCCACAAAGGCGATGCCTTTCGAACTTAGAGCTTCTGGCCCAATGCAAATGGAAATCTACTATAGTAGATCACCCGAAGGTCTTAAAGCTGCACGACGACCAAAGGAGTAAGCATGGCCTCATTTGCCATCCAGGGCGGCCACCGCATCGAGGGAACTGTAAACGTCAGCGGCAACAAAAACGCCTCCTTCCCCCTTATCGCCGCATCTCTGCTCACCGACGAGACCGTCACCCTGGAGAACGTCCCGCAAATTGACGACGTCGCCGCCATGCTCACCATTCTGGAAGGCCTCGGCGTCTACGTGCGCAAAGAAGGCAACCGCCTCACGCTGCGCGCCGACAAACTGCACAGTCACGCGCCCGACCCCCAGCTCTTCGGGCGCATCCGCGGCGGGCTGAACCTGATGGGGCCGCTCCTCGCCCGACGCGGCGCATTCCGCGTCGAGGGCGCAGCCGGCGGCGACGACATCGGCCGCCGCCGCATCGACACCCACCTGCTGGTCTTCGAGCAGCTGGGCGCCTCCTTCGCCCGTCCCAACAGCGGCCGCTTCGAACTGACCTCCTCCGGCAGACTGCGCGGCGCCGATATCCTGCTCGACGAGGCATCCGTGACCGCCACCCAGAACGCCGTTATGGCCGCCTCCCTGGCCCAGGGCACCACCATCCTCCGCAATACCGCCAGCGAACCGCACGTGCAGGAGCTGTGCCGCCTGCTGGTCGCCATGGGCTGCCCCATCGACGGCATCGGCAGCAACACCCTCTACGTCCACGGCCAGGAGCGGCTCCACGGCGCCGGCGCCACCGTCGGCCCCGACTACATGGAGGTCGGCAGCTTCATCGGTCTCGGCGCCATCACCCCCGGCGAGCTCCGCATCGCCAACGTCGCCCCCGACCATCTGCGTATGCTCGAAATGGTCTTCTGCCAGCGCCTGGGCGTACAAATGCACCTGCAGGAGGACCCCAATGCCGCCCTCACCGGCTATTCACTCCTCCTGCCCGACGAGCAGGACCTGCGCGTCCGCCCCGACTTCGGCGGCGCCATCCCCAAGATCGACGACGCCCCCTGGCCCGCCTTCCCGCCCGACGTGTTGAGCATCGCCGTCGTCGTCGCCAGCCAGGCCCAGGGCACCGTCCTCATTCACGAGAAGATGTTCGAAAGCCGCCTCTACTTCGTCGACAAGCTGGTCGCCATGGGCGCACAGATCATCGTCTGCGATCCCCACCGCGTCGTCGTCGTCGGCCCCGCCCGCCTCGTCGGCCAGGAGGTCAGCAGCCCCGACATCCGCGCCGGCATGGCGCTCGTCCTCGCCGCCCTCAGCGCCGAGGGCCGCACCCTCATCGGCAATATCGAACAGATCGACCGGGGATACCAGCGCGTCGACGAAAAACTGCGCGCCCTCGGCGCCCGCATTGAGCGCACAGACGCCTGACGCAACTGACCGCGGATCACGAACCACTGGGGCCCTGTACTGCGTAGCGTTTGAAGATTCCCTTGGTGGTTCCCCCGTGCACGCGCGAATAGAGCCTTCTCTGAACCGTCCACACACGGCGTGGCCGAAGCGCCTGGCGGCGACGTCTCGTTGGCCGACCACTTCGACACCGGCAACGTGCCGGACACGGAGTAAATTTGCTATGCAGCAGACGCGCCTCGATGAAGAAAAACTGTGGAGCATCTGGAGATTTTCTGTCTCGACGGCAAGATGGTACAGTCATCGGGTGCACTTTGGAAATGAGAAAGCAGTTTTCGGGAAACTGGGGTTGACACGGCCGCTGGCGTGTGCTAAACTGTGTGCTGTTGCAAATTTTTGCAACAAATAAAATTACCAATTCCCACAATACGACGGAAGGCATTGCACCGGCTGCCGCAGCTCTGCCGGCGCCTGACGCCAACTGTCCTGACGCCTATTGTGGGGGCACACGCCACCAGCCTGACGAAAAGGTACCCGCAAATGCTTCACTCACTTCGAGCTCTGTCCTCGGTTCTGGCAATTCTGTTCCTCCTCGCCGCTTGTACCCCAGTCGCGCCGACAAGTACGCAGTCAGGCCAGGAGGCGTCGCCCTCCGGCACGCCGGTCCAGGTGGTGGCAACCACCAACTTTGTAGCCGATTGGGCCCGAGTGGTAGGTGGAAGCAGGGTGGAGGTCTTCGGCCTGCTTCCGGTGGGCGGCGATCCGCACAACTTTCTGCCAGGCGCCCGCGACGTTGCCAGGGTAGCTGACGCCGATCTTGTGTTGACTGTCGGTCTCGGCCTGGAGGCCGACTGGCTGCAGGATCTCCTGCACAACGCCAGTGCAGACGAGTCCAGGATCGTCGCGCTTGGTGACAGCGTCGATCCGATCGAGGCCGCCATGGTCGATATGCATGACGATCACGCCGATGAAGCCGGCGACCATCATGGCGAAGGCGACGATCACGCCGATGAAGCCGACGACCACCATGGCGAAGGCGACGACGACCATGCTGAGATGATCATGGGGCGCCTGCTCGTTGCCGATGCGGTAGAAGCGCACCTCTCCGTCATCGATCTATCGACCGATGACGTCGACAGCGGCATCTTCAAGGTCGCCGCGCCCCGCGCGAGAGTGTACCCCAGCCCCACTCACCGCTACGCCATCGTCCTCGCCCGCGGACCGGAGGACGGCGACGACCGGATCCACATCTTCGACAGCGGCGTCTTCCTCGTCGAGCACGGCGATCACTACGACCTCGTCACCCGGCCCGTCTCCCGTCATGCACTGGAGATCGCTGACGAGCAGCCGGTCCATTACGTCAACAGCCACGGCTGGACCGCGATCTTCGCAGACATCAGCGGGCATGCCATCCTGATCAACGAGGCGGACCTGGCGAACGCACGCGGCGACTATGAGCCGGTCGTGCTTGAGGCCGGACCGCAGCATGGCGCCGCGCTGGTCATCTCCGACGAGCACGTCGTCGTTACCACGAAGAATCCCGACTACCCCGAGAACTCCAACGACGGCCTGCCTGTTGGCGTGGAAGTTCGCGACTTCAGTGATCAGGTCGTCTACGACGCCAGCAATCGCTCATGCCCGGGCATGCACGGTGAGTCCCACAATGAGCATGGCGTCGCCTTAGGATGCACCGGCGGCGTGCTCTTCCTCCACACTCACGATGGCGAGTACGAGCACGAGTTCATCGCCAATCCGCCGGAGATGCGCGCAGACTCTCGGATCGGGGCGGTCTACGGTCACCACCACGTCGAGCATTTCTTCGGCAAGGCCTCCTACTACGACGGTCAGGGCTTCGCCGACGATGGCATTTGGCTGATCGACGTGGACCACAGCGAAATGCGCCAGGTGTTCAGCGAGCCGAGCGTTTCCACGAAGTTCTCCAGCGATGGCGAACTGCTCTACGTGCTCGGCACTGACGGCGTTCTGCACGCGCTCGACGCGCATGACGGCGAACTGCTCGAGACCATGGAGTTGGTCGGGCCTGGTGATGCCGGTCGTCCCGCATTCATCGTTGTTGGCGAGTGGCTCTACGTCGCCGACCCCAATAGCGGCCACGTCATGGCCGTCCACCTTGAAGAGATGGAGATCGAGGAGGAGTGGGAAGTCGGCGGCGCGCCGTCGAGCCTGGCGTTCGTCGGAGTCACCGACTCGGGCGGCGCGCCCGATGAAGGCCATGACGAGCACGAAGAGGACGAGCACGAAGAGGACGCGCACGAAGAGGACGCGCACGGCCATGATGAGGACGAAGAGGACGAGCACGAAGACGACGAGCACGGTCATGAAGGGCACGCCCACGGACCTCTGGATCCTCACTTCTGGTTCGATCCGGTCCGGGTGAAGGTCGCTGTCAACGAAGTGGCCGCCCGGCTCTCGGCTATCGACCCTGAAGGCGCGGAGACCTACCGTCGGAACGCCGCAGAGTATGGGGAGCAGCTCGACGAGCTTCACGCCTGGATCCAGGAGCAGGTCAGTGCCGTGGAGCCGGAACGCAGAATGCTGATTACATCACACGACAGCTTCTCCTACTTCGCAGAGTTGTATGGGTTCAAGGTAGTTGGCCTGGTTATACCGTCTCTTGCGACGCACGTGGAGCCGTCTGCGGAGCACATCGCGGACGTGGTCGAGGTGGTTCGGGAGCATGATATACCAGCACTGTTTGGCGAGACGACAGTCAGCGAGAGGCTGGCGCAAACCATAGCAACCGAGACCGGCGCGCAGCTGTTCCGGCTCTATTCGGGCTCCCTTGGGCCCGAGGGCAGCGGCGCTGACACCTACCTCGGCATGGTACGTACAAACGTGGAACGCATCGTTGAGGCTTTGAAATGAAAACCACTCATTACCCGCACGCCGCCAGAATGTCGCTTCAGGACGTGACCGTCGAGTTCGATGGGCACAAGGCCCTGAGTAACGTCAGCTTCGACGTAGGCGCGGGGACCCTGATGGGCGTTGTAGGACCGAACGGAGCCGGCAAGAGCACCCTGTTCAATGCGATTGCCGGGCTCCTCCCCGTTCACCGGGGGAAGGTGACGCTTCACCGCGTGGACAAGGGAAGTGGAGCGTTGGCCTACGTGCCTCAGCGAGAGAGCGTCAACTGGCGCTTCCCCGTGACCGCCATGGACGTTGTCATGATGGGCCGCTGCTGCAGACTGGGATGGTGCCGGCGGCCCGGGAAGAGAGATCGCGAGCTTGTCGACGACTGCCTGTGCCGCGTGGGCCTGTCGGACCATCGCTCCGCTCTGATGACGGAGCTTTCGGGAGGACAGAGGCAGAGGGTATTCGTAGCCAGGGCGCTCACCCAGGAGGCGAGTGTGCTTCTCCTGGATGAAGCCTTCAGCGGCGTTGACGCCGGCGCCCAGGAGGGCCTCGTAGAGGTCCTCCAAACAGTGCGCAATGAAGGGCGCATTGTCCTGCTGGCGACCCACGACCTGACCAACCTGGCCGGTCGCTTCGACCAGGTACTGTGTCTGAACCGCCGCGTCTGCGCCTGCGGCCCTCCCGACGAGGTGTTTACGTCCGAGGTCATGGAGCAGCTGTACGGCGCCCACGGTGTAAGCCTCACGATGGACGGGGAACGGTAGCAAAAGGACGTGATAGAGTTCTTTGTCGCCCCACTTGAGTACGGCTTCATGCTGAGGGCCCTGATCGGCTCGGTTCTCGTTGGCGTGATGTGTCCCCTGGTTGGCGCCTACGTTGTCACCAGGAACCTCGCCTTCATGGGGGACGCTCTCGCCCACGTCGTGCTGCCGGGTATGGTGCTCGGATTCATCGTGGGCATCAATCCGGCCATCGCCGCCGTCCCTACAGGCGTCGCCGTTGCCGTGCTCGTCAGGATTGTGAGCCGGCGCGCCGGCCTCAGCACCGATACCTCCATAGGCATCCTCTTTGCAGCCATGTTTGCCCTCGGACTGGTGATGCTGTCGGTCTCGACGACGATTCGGGTCGATATGGAAGACCTGCTCCTCGGGCAGCTCCTGGCCATATCTCCCACCAGCATCTATGTGTCGCTTGCGATAACCGTGACGGTCATCCTGGGGCTGTTCGCTCTTCACCACTGGCTGCTGTTCGCCAGCTTTGACCCCGTCGGGTCGCAGGTTGTCGGCGCACGTGCCAACTGCGTCGACTACGTGCTGCTCGTCATGCTTGCCCTCGTTATCGTGATTGGAATTCAGGCCGCGGGTATCATTCTGGTCATGGCGATGTTGGTCACACCTGCTGCCACGGCCTATCTGTTGGTCAGACGCTTTGTCTCGATGATGATAGTGGCCGCGGCAATAGGGACCGTGGCCGCCGTGACCGGCCTTTACGTCTCCTACCACTTCAACCTGCCCGCCGGTCCCGCCATGACTCTGGTGGCCAGCGCGATCTTCGCACTCGCAGTCGCATTCAGGCGAAGAGCCCCTGTCTGAGAACCCTCTTCTCGAAAGACGCTTGTCCGAAGCCCTCGTGGGAGACCGCCCGGCGCCCCAACCAGAACAGCCTCAGGGGCTGAGTCTGGCCGAAGGTTGTGAGGGCCTTATCCCTGGTTAGGGAAGGCTGGTTTCCTGATTTGCAGGTAGTCATCTACGCCCATGAAGAGCACATGCACCCGTAGACATAAAGAAAATGAAGAGGACAAAGATGTTGAAACTGCCCGTTGATTGGGGATCGTTATGGTTAGGGGGCTTCTGCCCGGTGGAGGCGCTCGGTGGGTTGCCGGTGCGCGGCGCAGATTATGCCGCGCATCCACCGCTGGATGAGCGGCTGACCCTACCTGATGACGCAGCATTACATGCCGGGGTGACGCTTGAAGAGTCAGAAACGACATGGTCGGAGCGCCTGGGCGGTGCGCGGGTCGTGCTGGTACGCGACGCCTACCGCGCTCGCCGCTTACTGCATCAGGCGGCGGGAATTCAGCCGGGCGAATGGGTCGGTGTCCCCGCCAATGCCAGCCATGACTTGGCAGAGTCGGTCAAGCGCCATAAGGCGCTGCCGCGCTTTCTGGACTTTGACGCGCATCTACGCCTCGCGCAGTCCGGTACGCGCTTCACCTGGATGCAGGTGGTGCGCGGGTTGTGGCAGCCGCAGAACGCTACATGGCTCGACTGCGCTGACACCCTGCCCGCACCCGGCGCGGCAGAGCGCCCGGCGGTGACGCTGTACGGCTTACATCTGCCTGACGCTGATGACCGCCCCGGCGCGTTGCTGGTATTCAATGATGAGGCGCTCTATGCAGAGGTGAGAGCATTGCGTCAACCGGATGACTGCCCGAACGCAGCGCAGGCATTGGCACAGTGTGAACGCCTGCCGGAACTGGCAGAGCAGCAGAGTGCGAATCTGGCTGAGGTGCGGCGCGGTCTGCGTGAAGCCGCCGGGCTGGTGACACACGAGCCGAACAGGCTGGCGCTGGCGACCGCGGTCGCCGTGCAGATTCCGCAAGAGAGCGATGCCGCCACCTTTTACGCCTACGTTGTGCAGGAAAACACGCCCGTGCGCTGGCTGCCGCAGATTCGACCTTTGCATTATGCCGCGCTTGGTGCTGACGGCGCGCCGGATCACCGCGGAACGGCGGCGAACCTCGCCCGCTGGATGTGCGTCCCGGTGGGGCCGGATTACACTTTTGAGGAGATCAAACACGGTGTCCTCGGCATCGTCAAAGCGGCGGAATATCTCGGTGTGCGCTGGCGCACCAATCCCGCCTATGCTGCCGAGTACGCTGCCTTGATGGATCGAACTTATGGCGCAGGGCATGATGCCTACCGCCCGCTGTTTGCGCTGGATGAAGCCATCGCAGCGGCAGGTTAGCCGTGCAGTTGATCGCCATCACCGGGATGCTGCATCAGCCAAAAACAGCAGTTGAATAGAGGACACACGAACATGATGAACACACTTGAAACACGAGTGCCAGTGACCGTTCTGACGGGCTTTCTTGGCGCAGGCAAAACCACGCTGCTCAATCGCGTCCTGACCGAAAATCACGGTAAGAAGATCGCGGTGATCGAAAATGAGTTCG
>JAPPKT010000076.1 GCA_028819675.1 Caldilineaceae bacterium
CGCCCCCCCTTGGGGGGGGGGCCCCCCCCCCCCAACGCCCCCTCTCCTACAACATGCCTCGCCGACCTGGTGTCGATATTCGTAACAGGTGCCTAATCGAAGGTGTCCAGCCAGACCACGTCCCGCCAGTCCCATCAGATCCCCGTAGGTGCCGGCCTTGTGCCTGCCCTCGCACCCTCCCCAACTGACGGACTCCACCGTACGGCCAGGCCAGGCGCCTGCACTGCGTCTCGCCCAAAGACAGTATACAACTCCAGCCGCCGCTGGCACTGATTCCCCGCCAGACTGTTCCCACCCAAAGTCTAAAATGCACCCTTTCAAACCGACTGACAGAACGGTCCGTCATTGCGAATCCAGGCAGACCGCACACAGTACACGCACAGAACATGGCACAGTAACTACACGGAAACAGTTGCTTCAAGACGGCCGGCCACTAGACGTCCCCGATTTCCACGACCACCTGTCCTTTATTCGTTCCCCGTATTACGGCGATCAGCGAAAGCACGGCAACCGCAAAGGGGTACTTTCGCCTAAGCAGACCTGCCATCGCTCTCTTCGTCTCTTCGTCATCTGAGATCGACCTGACAACGCCTTCCACCCAGGGACCCTGAACGTTGCCCCTCATGTCACATCGGGCAACCCTGACACGCGGGTTGTTGCGAGCACGTCTGACTTTCCAACTGTCGCCATGCGTCCATACCAGCAACTTGCCCTCTTGCGCAACAGTCCAGACTGGTGTTTTGACCGCCTGTCCGTTCTGGCGGAAGGTCTCCAGAGCAATATATTTGGGATTGCCTATATCTGACAGCTTCACGCGCCTGACTTCCTCGTTCTAAGCCCGTCACTCCGAAAGTCTATCGCGCAGAACGATATCGCGTCTGCCCGTCAACACTGAATTGCCCTCGGAGTCGAGGCCCTCCTCTATCTCCATGATCAGCGCCGACACCTCCTCGCCTGCCCCCGCGAAGATCCGGTCGGAGCCGGCATTCGAGTCTCTACTGAAATAGAACTGGGTAGTCAGAAGTTCACGCCCGTCCATCCGGACCTTCACGTGGATATGTCGAGGGCGTGGATTGTAGTCGCCCGGCATGATTGTCCTGAAACTGTAGCGGCCATCCGGCCCGGTTTCCGATTCACCATACGACTGAAAGTTCACATCCCTTCTCGAACTGTTGGAGTCGCCTGGGTGCATGTAGATTCCGTTGCTGTCGGTCTGCCATATCTCGACAACCGCGCCGGGAACCGGCATTCCGGCACCGTCGTAGACTGTTCCTTCAAAGACGAGAATCTCCCCTTCAGGCCTTCCCTCCGCCCCGTCCACGATGAAGAGGTCGCTGTCTCGATCGTCCGGCATCTGCACGGGGTAGAAGGGACCTTCTGTCTGTGAAGGTGTGTAGTATTCAATCTCAATTCGCAGTGATTCGAGGTCTTGTTCAACTGACACCCCGCCCGGATCACCTTCCTCCTGACTCGCCGCGCTCACTTCCTGTGCAGGGTTGCCTTGAGGCGCCTGCATACCGGGCTCTGCGCCTATCTCGGTGGCCACACACGCGGTCAAAACTATCGCCGCCAATGCTGCCGCGAGCAGGATGCCATGGAGTGTCTGCTTGTTCATGGGATGTTCTCTGTTCCTTCAAAGGGAAGCGAAAGTTGGACCGCATCGCCTCCGTCAACTCTCCAGGGCAATTTCAAATTCGGCCCCGGTATTGGCCCGGACCGCTTCCAGCGAGGCCCCCTCCATTAGTTCGGTGACCGTCAGGCGCCCGTCCAAAAAGCGAAAAACGGCCAGTTCGGTAATGATTACGTCAACCGCGCCTGTCGCCGTCAGCGGCAGCGTGCAGACGGGCACGATCTTCGAGCTGCCGTCACGGCTGCTATGGGTCATTGTCACGATCAGGCGCTTGGCGCCTGAAGCCAGGTCCATCGCCCCGCCTACGCCCAGCAACGGCCTCCCGGGCGCGGCCCAGTTTGCCAGATTGGCCTGCGCATCCACCTGCAGTCCCCCCATAATCGCCACATCCACGTGCCCGCCCCGGATCATCGCAAAGGAGTCCGCGCTGTCAAAGTAGCTGCTGCCCGGCAATGCCGTCACCGGAATCTTGCTGGCGTTGATCGGGTACTCCATCGCGCCGCCGCTCTCCGGCGCGGGACCCACCCCAAGCATGCCGTTCTCGGTATGCAAAATGATGCCATGCGCCGGTGTGATCAGGTCCGCCACAAGCGTCGGGATACCCACACCCAGGTTGACAGTGTCCCCAGGCCTGAGTTCGGCCAGAGCACGCCGCGCCAACTTCATGCGCAAGCCGCCTGCTTTCTTGCCGCCCCCGGCGATCGACGCCGACGAACCCAGGTCGGCCTCCGACGTCCTCACCGGCACCAGATAGTCGACATAACATCCAGGCGTATGCACCGACTCCGGCCGCAGTTCCCCCGCCGGCACGCACTCCTCAACCTCTGCGATGACGAGGTCCGCAGCCGTCGCCATCGCTCTGTTGAAGTTCTGCTCAGTCATCCGGTAGGCAAGGTTGCCGGCTGCGTCCGCGGTCCACGCCCTGATCAGCGCGACATCAGCCCGCAAAGCCGGCTGGAAGACTTGCAGGCGGCCGCCGATCCGTTTCGTTTCCCGTCCTTCGGCCAGCACAGTGCCGGCCGCTGTCGGAGTGTAGAATCCGCCTATCCCTGCCCCGCCCGCACGAATCGCCTCCGTCATCGTGCCCTGCGGCATCACTTCAAACTCGATTGCACCCGCCTGTGCCGCAGCTACCGCTTCCGGATTGCTGGTAAAGAACGAGCCTATCGCCTTCTTGATCTGCCCGTTACGCAACAATCGACCCCCACCAAGGCCCGGCTCGCCAACGTTGTTGGCAATATAGGTCAGATCGCACACGTCCGAATCCGCCAGCGCATGCAGTACCTGGGTGGGATTGCCCGTCATGCCGAAGCCGCCCACCAGAACGGTATCTCCGGACTTGACCAGTGCAGCCGCTTCTGCCGGCGTGATTTGCGGTAGCAGCTTCAACCGTCCAACCTTTCTACTACGGTCGCCTCGCCCTGGCCCACGCCAACGCAGAGCGTCGCCAGACCATACCGGGCCGCCTCGCCTTTGTCGGCTCTTCTCTGCATCTCGTGTATGAGCGTCGTCAGTATACGGGCGCCCGAGCAGCCCAGGGGATGGCCGAGGGAAATCGCCCCGCCGTTTACGTTCGTAATCTCTTCTCCCAGATCAAGCTCCCGCAGTACGGCCAGCGTCTGCACCGCGAAAGCTTCGTTGATCTCGACCAGATCGATGTCGTCTGTCGTAAGCCCCGAACGCGCCAGCGCCTTGCGCGCCGCACCCACAGGCCCTAGGCCCATGACACGGGGATCCACGCCGGCTGCAGCCGACGCCACCCAGCGGGCCAACGGCCGGATCCCCAGTTCGCTGGCCCGCTCGCGCGACATCAGTACAAGCGCACTGGCCCCGTCGTTCAGCCCGCTGGCATTGCCGGCGGTGACCGTTCCTCCCATTCGAAATGCAGGCCGCAGGCCGCTCAGAGCCTCCATGCTGGTCGCGAGCCGGTAGCCGTCCGGTCCATTCGTATAGCGAGGGTGTTCATCCGTATCGAATACGACAGGATCACCTCGCCTCTGCATAATCGTTACGGGCACTATCTCTTGCTCAAAGCGGCCCTCGTTGATCGCACGGACCGCCCTCTCCTGGCTCTGAAGGGCGAAGCGATCCTGTTCTGCGCGGCCTATCTCGCCCCCTGCGATCTCTGACGCGCAGCTCATATCGTAAATGTTCTCGGCCGTCTCTCCCATCGCCTCCAGAGGGAATAGCGCTTCCAGCGCCGGGTTGGGATACCGCCAGCCCAGCGTCGTATCATAACCAGTTATGTTGCCCGACGGGCCAAATCCGGTTGGGTTCTTCGGCAGGGAATAGGGCGCCCGGGTCATACTCTCCACGCCGCCCGCAACGAAGACTTCTCCTTCTCCACACAAAATCGCCCGCGCCGCCTGGTTGACGGCTGTAAGACCACTGGCGCAAAGCCGGTTCACCGTCACACCGGCCACCTCCTGCGGCAGTCCCGCCAGCAACGCTGCCATTCGAGCGATATTGCGATTGTCCTCCCCCGCCTGATTGGCGCAACCGAAATAGACTTCCTCGATCTCCCCAGGCTCTACTCCAGTTCGAGACACCGCCTCGCGGACGACAAGCGCCGCCAGGTCATCCGGCCTCACTGAAGCCAGCGCGCCGCGTATCCGTCCGATAGGCGTTCGTACAGCGCTGACAATGACAACCTCGGTCATGAGACTCAGCCCACCAGATTGATCAGTGCCAGAATAAAGCCGTAATGCTGAGACTCGTGATAGATATTGAAAGTCAGCGCCGCGCCAAGGTCACCCAGCGTGAGTCCGGATCTTGTCTCAAACGGGCTGAACTCGTTCTCGCTGAAGCGGCCCGCCGCGTAATCTGCCTCCAACTGCTCCTGCTGCGGCATCAACTGCGCCACCAACGCTTCGGCGTCCGGCTCAGTCTCCCAGTCTGCTGGCGAAGTATTGGGCAGATACATCGGTATCGTCTCTTCCGAGACCGACAAAGGAAGACCGCTGGAGCCGTAAAGAATGCGCTGTTGGACCACCATTATGTGCCCCAGATTCCAGGCGATGTTGTTGTCGAATCCATCCGGCATCGCCTGCAGTTGCTCCGCAGACAGCCCTTCAACTGCCGTGTGTATCGAAGATCGAATCTGCCTGTGAATCCCCACAGCAACCTGTGACATGAAATGCTTCCTTTCTATTTTTGCGTCTGAAGAGGCGGCCTCTTGAGCCTTCTCGGTCTTCTCCGCCGAAGAGTTTTCCTACCTATTTCAGCCAGCATTGTACCACAGCCGAAATTCGCTCACATACGCAGGCCGCCACCACAAGTGAGGCATTGACACGCCAGCACGCAACCCTTTTCAAGCTTCTCTGCGCTGGTACCAAAAGGCTCCCTATTCCATTGACATCGCCTCCTGTCCAACACTTGTTACATCTTCAACTCTCCTTCATAATTCCTGAACAATTTTGCGCGATAATACGTTGTAGAGCAGTGCTGATCATCGACTGGATCGCGGACCTGGTTGCCGTCTGCCAACTAGGGTCGTCACTGTTTTCCACGAAGAAGTGGCGGGAGGATGAGTTAGATGTCGCAGACTATCCTCGTAGTAGACGATGAAGTCAAGCTGCGCGAAATGGCGCGCTTGTACCTTGAGCGCGAAGGATATCGCGTAGTTGAGGCAGCCAATGGTCGAGAAGCGCTGTTCGTGGCGCGTTTCGAGAAACCAGATCTCGTCCTCCTCGACCTGATGATGCCGGAAATGGGAGGTCTCGACTTCATCCGGCTGTTTACCCAGGAGTCTGACGCCCCAATCATTATCCTCACCGCCAAAGTGGAAGAAAGTGACAAAGTAGTCGGTCTTGAGCTTGGCGCCGACGACTACGTCACAAAACCCTTCGGCATTCAGGAACTGGTCGCCAGGGTCCGTGCCGTACTGAGAAGGACCGAGAAACAGGATCGCCAACCTGATGTCCTTCGCTCGGCGGAAATATCTCTTGACCGGACAGGGCGAATCGTAAGAGTCGCGGGAAGCCTTGTCTCTCTGACCCCGTCTGAATTCGATCTCTTGGAAACTTTCATGCTGTCACCCGGGCGGGCCTTTTCGCGCCTCGATCTCTTGGAATCTGTAAGCGGCGATGCCTATGAAGGGTACGAGCGCTCTATCGACGTGCACATTCGGAACCTCCGCACAAAAATCGAACAGGTTCCGAGCAAGCCCCGCTACATCCAGACCGTATATGGGATGGGTTACCGCTTTAACGCAGAGGCGACGTAGATGTGGCGTTCCTTGGCAGTAAAGCTGACGCTGGCATTTCTTGCAGTCGGTGTCTCAGGCGCGCTGCTTGTCGCGGCAATCAGCGGACTGCGCACGCGGCAGGAGTTTGCCCGCTTTGTCACTGAACGCAGAGGCAATCCACTCCTGGCAGACCTGTTCTTGGGGCACTACACCAAGAACAACAGCTGGAACGGCTTCGGCGAGTGGATAGACAACGAACCCTTACTCGATGTCGTGCGCCGTCGCGTCGTGCTTGTTGACAGCGATCAGACGGTAGTTTTCTCTCCTTTACCAGAGTATCGGGGCCTCGACACTGCCGACTACGAATTGGGCCCCGGCATCCCAATCGAGAAGGACGGCCTGCAAGTAGGGACCGTCTATGACGTAAACAGATTCGCTGCCGGTGAGAGATTTCCTAGGCCCTCTCCGGAAAGCTTCTTTCTGCGCAACGTCAATCAGGCAACCGGACTCGCAGCCCTGATCGCAGGGTTCTTGGCCCTGGCACTGGGGATTCTACTTTCGCGCGCGCTCACTCGCCCTCTGCGCGAGCTGACCTCTGCCACAGAAGAGATGTCCGCCGGCCAGCTGGGTGGGCAGGTCAACGTCTATTCCCGGGATCAGATCGGGAAACTGGCTTCCTCCTTCAATCAGATGAGCAGCGAACTGGCTCAGGCTTCCCGCCTGCGCAAGCAAATGACCGCTGACATAGCTCACGACCTGCGCACGCCGCTGACCGTTCTGCGCGGCTACACCGAGGGGCTTCGCGATGGCTCCATCCAGGGACGAGAAGATCTATACGAGCTTCTTCACCAGGAAGTTGTCCATCTGCAGCGCCTGGTCGATGATCTGCGAACCCTTTCGCTGGCCGATGCCGGGGAACTGCCCCTGCTGCGGCGCGCCGTCGATCCCAAGGCCTTGCTGGAACGTGCCGGGTTGGCCCACGTTGTGCTGGCCAAACAGAAGAACATAGACGTTCGAGTAGATGCGCCCGAACTGCTGCCTTCGGTTGTCGTGGACCTGGAACGAATGACCCAGGTGCTCAATAATCTCGTTTCGAACGCTCTGCGATTTACCTCCGAGGGCCAGATCACGCTCAGCGCGACAACGCACGGCAGCTTTGTAACTCTACAGGTGGCGGACACCGGCATCGGTATCGCAGGCGACGAACTTGACTATATATTTGATCGCTTCTACAGGGTTGATCGGTCTCGAAGCCGGGAAGGATTGGCGCAATCAGGTTTGGGACTCGCAATCGCCAAGGCCATCGTAGAGGCCCATGACGGGACGATTCAGGCCGAATCCACCCCTGGGAAGGGCTCTCGTTTCTCGATTCGACTTCCGAAATACGCAAACTGAAACAGCATCTTTATGCGTCCTTCACAGGTTCCAAAGGTTTCCTGAGTACAATCCTTGAGTGTCTTGTTCGTACTGGGAATCGTCGGGCGCATCGACCGTTACGAAGTGAAGCTGGCGTTACAGAGGGGAGCGTCAATATGAATAAGTGGACAAGAGGAACCTTGATCGTAGCGATGATTCTGCTCCTCACGGCATGTGGTAGGAGCGACCCAAATCCGGCAGCAGAAGCATCGGAACCGGTCGAAAACGTCTTGCAGGAAAGCAATTCCGGAAACACAGCTCAACAGCGCCCATCCGTGCTGACGAGCGCCTTCGAAGGGGCCCTACCCCCGATGAACCAGCTCGTTCTGGGAATCATGCTCTTGGAAGAGTCCGACAATGCAATTACCCCAGAGCAGGCAGCCTCAATGCTGGTTCTGTGGCAGGCGCTTCAGAGCGGAACGATACAGAACCAGACGGAGCGGGCCGCCATATTGACCCAGATCGAGGGGACGCTGACGCAAGCCCAGATTGAGGAAATCGGCGCCATGCAACTTACCTTCACCGACATGAACAAATGGGCCCAGGAAAATGGCATCGAGTTGCCACAGTTCGGACAGGGTCCGGGTCAGGGAGGTCAGGGCGGCCGAGGCGGCATTTTTGCCGACATGTCTGAAGAAGAAAGGGCTGAATTCAGGCAGGAGATGCAGGCTCTGTCACCTGAAGAGCGACAAGAACGACTACGAGAAATGGGCGTTGAAATTCCTGAAGGCGGCCTTCGAGGCCGGGGCGGCGGAGGAGGACCTGGCGGGGCAGGGCGGTTTGGCTTTCTCATGGCGCCACTGATCGAGCTGCTCGAGTCAAAGGCTGCCTTCTAGACTGGTTTCTTCGGAATCCCTCTTGTTGGCGGGAATCGGGGGCTACCCATGAAGTCAATTCTCCTTAGTCTGCTGACATTAGCCGTCTTCGGGACTGGCGCGTATTACGGGTACAACACCTACTTTGTGACCCAGGAACCGGATGTCATCGCGCCTGAACTGCAGACGGCACAGGTGCGCCGCGGCGACCTCGTACTGACAGCCGGCGGCATTGGCACGCTTTTTGCCGGCGAGGAAACACAGGTCGGGTTCAGGAGCAGCGGCATCGTAAGCAGCATAGCCGCCCAGGTCGGAGATCAGGTCGATGCCGATCAGATCCTGGCTACCTTGGAGTATGATTCAACCCTGAACTCGCAACTCATCTCGGCCCAAATCAACCTGCGCCTTGCCGAGATCGCCCTGATAGAACTGACCGGCGAAGTAAGCGCAGCAGATCTAGCCGCCGCGCAATCGGGCCTTGCGGCCGCGCAGGCCGAATATGACCGCCTGGTCGCGCCGCCCACTGCTGAGGAAGTCAACGCCGCGCGCAGCGAACTCAATAGCGCCCAGAGTGCTCTCAACACGCTGCTGGCAGGCCCCACACAGGACACGCTCACCAGCCTGCAGGCCGACTTGAAATCAGCCGAAGTCGCCCTTGCCGAAGCCCAGTCGGCCTACGACAGAGTTGCCTGGCGTAACGACGTCGGCAGAACCTCGCAGGCAGCCGATCTACAATCTGCCACGCTCGCCTACGAGAAGGCCCTGGCGCAGTACAACATCGGCGCAGCCGGAGCCTCCGAAGACCAGATCGAATCCGCAAGAGCACGGGTCTTGCAGGCGCAAAATACGCTCAACCTCCTGCTTCAGGATGCCGACCAGCTCGACGTGGCTGCCGCCCGGGCCAAAGTGGAGCAGAACCGCGCCGGGCTGGAAGACCTGTTGGACGGCCCAAGCGCAGAAGAGCTGGAACGAGCCGAACTCGCCGTAGAACAGGCGCGACTCACCGCCCAGGACGTGCAACGCGAAATCGAGGGCGGCGCCATTCGCGCCCCGATAGCAGGAGTCGTCACCTCTGTTGCAGTGCAGTCAGGTGACTCGGTCTCTATGGGCCCGATTATCGGTCTGGCGGACACCGAGACCGCACAGGTCCGATTCTGGATCGAAGAGTTGGACATTTCCGCGGCCGTGCCCGGATTTCCCGTCAGTATCATCTTCGAGGCCTTCCCTGAGTTTACCTATACAGGAAACATTACGCGGGTCGAACCGGCCCTGGTCGATGTCGACGGGGCCTCCGCAATTCAGTCGTGGGCCAGTATCGACATGACCCAGCACCCGGCTCCGCTGCTTTTCGGCATGAACGCCGAGGTGGAGATTATCGCCGGAGAAGCTCGCAATGCGCTACTCGTGCCTGTCCAGGCCCTGAGAGAGATAAGTCCCGGGCAATTCGCTGTCTTCGTTGTTGGCCCGAGAGATGAACTGGAATTCCGGCCCGTTCAAGTAGGCCTGCGGAACTTCGTCAGTGCCGAGATCCTTTCCGGGCTGGAAGAAGGGGAAACCATCAGCACCGGCGATGCCCAGGTTGGGAACAACTGAGCGCTTGGGGTAGCCGCCTTGCTGGCTGCCTGACTGCCTTGAGGACGACATGAACGAGCTTGTCATTGACATCACCAATATGACAAAGACCTACGGCGAAGGTGATATCGCCGTCCATGCTCTGAGCGGGTTGGACTTGCAGGTTGAAAGGGGCGAATTCGTCGCCATCATGGGGCCTTCGGGATCCGGCAAGTCCACGCTCATGAACATAATTGGCTGCCTGGACCGCGCGACGAGCGGTCTATACATTCTTGACGGCGAAGACGTCAGCAGCCTCAATCGCGATCAACTGGCATCCGTGCGCAACCGCAAAATAGGATTCGTCTTTCAGTCATACAATCTCCTGCCTCGCCTGAGCGCACGCAAGAATGTGATGCTACCGATGATGTACAACGGCTTTCAGAACTGGAGCGAAGATCAACGCAGCGACAGGGCCTCGGAGCTGCTGGATCTTGTTGGCTTGGGCGATCGTCTTCATCACCTGCCCACCGAACTGTCTGGTGGACAACAGCAGCGGGTAGCCATTGCCCGCGCGTTGATCAATGACCCCTCTCTCCTTCTGGCCGACGAGCCTACAGGGAACCTTGATTCCCACTCCAGCACCGAGATTATGGGCGTATTTCATCGGATACATGGCCAGGGAGCCACGATCGTGATGGTAACACATGAATCGGAAAGAGCGCGTGAGGCTGGCCGTGTCGTCAATGTTCTGGACGGACAGGTCGTCGCTCCCCAGTCACAAATTGACCGAGTGGCAGTAACTTGACTTTTCTTGAATTCGCTTAGGGCCAACTGCCTTCGCACCTGGTCGAAGAAGAAAACCTGTCAGAGAGGAGAAACTGCACATGCTGCAGGACTCTATCACAACTGCCCCTTTGGGCAGACAGAGGCTGGAGGATGATTCCTTCAAAGATTTGCACGGGATGACCCTCCCCAACGCCTTTCGCGTCGCCTGGGAAGGCGTGATGCTGAATAAGCTGCGTTCTTTCCTCACTACTTTGGGCATCATCATCGGCGTCGCCGCCGTAATCATAATGCTTGCTGTCAGTGCCGGCGCCGAGGCTGAGATCGAGGACCAGATCAGCGGGCTCGGCGCAAATCTGATTTTGGTAACGCCCTTTCGCAGTTTCGGCGGCGTTCGCGGCGCTGGAGGCCCCAGGGGAGGTCCGGGAGGGATAACTACCTTCACCTACGATGAGGTTGTTTTCCTGTCACAGAATTTAAGCGATATCAGCGGTGTGTCATTGGAACAAAGCACTACGCAGACGGTCAAGGGTGGTGCTGCAACATTGAACAGCGTTTCTGTGGTTGGCGTAACGGCAGACTTTCTGGAAGTTCGCGACTACTCGATTGGGCAGGGCCGCTTCTTCACTCACGCCGAGAACGAGGCCATTCAGCGTGTCGCAATACTGGGCGCAGGCATTGCCGAAGACCTCTTCGAAGGGGTTGACCCCATTGGGCAGCAGGTGCGAATCGGCTCCTCACGATTTACGGTTATCGGCGTCATGGCCGAACAAGGCGTCGTCGGCGCGACCGACAATGACGGTCGCATTTACATTCCCGCCTCTGTCGTCTTCAAAAAGTTTGGCGGCTCCGGTTTTGGCGGCGACCGCGTTCGTATGATCCTGGTTAAGGCGGAAAATGGCGACGTGATGGACGGCGTAATGGAGCAGATAACGTCTCTCCTCGCCGGGCGCCGTCAGATCGATCCGGCCGAGCCCAATTTCGGAGTGCGAACCCAGCAGGACATCGTCGATGCACGGGCCTCTACCACGGCCGCATTTCGCAGTCTGCTCGCTTGGGTGGCGGCAGTTTCACTCGTCGTGGGCGGCATCGGCATCATGAACATAATGCTCGTCAGCGTGACCGAAAGGACGCGCGAGATCGGTCTCCGCCAAGCGCTCGGCGCACGCCCGCGCGACGTACAGCGTCAGTTTCTGCTCGAAGCCGTGATGCTCAGCCTGGTTGGCGGATTGGCGGGCCTGATCGTAGGCGTGGGCGGTTCTTTCGTCTTCGGAGAGTTGGGAGGCATGCGTACCGAGCTTGTACCCCTGTCCTTGCCGCTGGCATTTGGCGCATCGGCCGCTGTCGGCATATTCTTCGGCTACTATCCGGCCACGCAGGCCGCGCAGCTTGATCCAATTGAAGCCCTGCGCCGGGAGTGAACATCTGGCAGGTCTTTTCCCGTACGTCTCCCCCCTGATGTTTCGGACCACGGCAATTTAAAGAAAGGTATGTTCCCGTGATGAGTCCCCCAGCCACGAAAGTAACCCTCATTGGACTGTCCTTAATCCTGGCGGCACTGGTACTGAGCGCATGCCCGGGCGCCGCCCCCCTGCAGGGGGCGCCTTGTCCTTCCCAGCCTGAGCAGTCAGCCGGCACGTCAATTGAGACGTCTACAACCGCAGAAACCCCTGGCGACACAGCCCTTACACTCGAAAAGATCAATCTCAACCACATGACGAGAGACGAGCTTCAGAGTACGATTCCAGACTTCGGGTCTCGAATGGTCAGTTCCCATCCCTGTTTCCGCCAGAATAAGCGCCTTCTCTGACCACTAACCACTAACCACTAACTACTGCAGTTCTGGGCGGTCGGGCCTATTCGGCCCTCCC
>JAPPKT010000577.1 GCA_028819675.1 Caldilineaceae bacterium
CTCAGCCAGACCACCTCCCGCCAGTCCAATCAGATCCCCGTAGGTGCCGGCCTTGTGCCTGCCCTCGCACCCTCCCCAACTGACGGACTCCACCGTACGGCCAGGCCGGACGCCTGCACTGCGTCTCGCTCAAAGACGGGGAGCAACTCCAGCCACCGCTGTCATGATTCCCGCGCCAGACTGCCCCGACCCCTAATCTGCTTCGCACACCGATGACAGCACTGAACAACACCGAGTGGAAGGTCATCGTGTTCTGCCGTTAACACCAATCTATTTCAATGGCTTCTGTAGATGTTCGCAGGGTCAATCACCCATTTCTCATTGTGCAACTCGTCAGTCAGAACGCCGCTTCCAACCTGTGTATATTCTCGCCCTGTCATAAGGAAGAGGTCTGGATCGACTCGATACTGTTCCATGCCAACATCGAAGGCGTCTCTGGCGCGGAAGAGTCGCGCCACTGCATTGCCCACGCTCCCTGCCAGGACATGCCCTTGCTCTTCCAGCATCGCCCCGAGCCTGTTGAAGTCGTTGCCCACGAAGCCGGGCTTGGGGCCGAAAGTCAACGTCGGCAACGTCCGCTGCGACCCGTCCGGGTCCCGGATCTGAGCCTCCACTTCCCGCCACTGGCGGTATGGAACCTGTACCAGTTGCTCCATTAAGTGAAAGAATGTACACCGAAGGTAGGGCACACCCAGCAGAAGAATATAGGCATCAAATTCATGCAGCTTCCAGAATGGACCGTCTTCCGCCCAGGCTGACGGCCCGTGGCTGGCAGCTATCTCCTTTGCGTGCGTTCCCAGGGCGGCGACGGAGTGAAACAAGTGGCAGCTTCTCTGTGCCCCAGGCCGCGTTCTGGTCTCCTCGGTTAGGCGGCCCATCTCAGAAGGATCACGCACCGGGTCGAAGACAGGATCGGCGCTGTTCGAATGCGAAAAGGTGAAAGTCGGCACGGCAAGGGTACCCGCCGGGCCCAGTACACGCAGGAAGGCATCGACCAGAGCCTCCGCGCCGCCTTCAACGTACCCGATGCTGCTCATCGAGCTATGTACGAACACGATGGCGCCTCCGGGCAATCCCAGCACGCCTAGTGCCTCGCCAATCCTCTCCTCCGTCTGTGGGTCCCTCATTCTATACCTCGCCTTTGTGGTCGAAACCTCCCGAATTCTGTCTTTTGTATCCCACCGGTACTTCCCTGTCAACTGCCTTCAGCAGCCAGCAATGCCAATACTTGACAATTTCGACCACAACGAATATGCTTCTACTATGCATCGGGATTCTTCAAGACAGACGGACTCTTCACACACTGAAGTCAACAGTGCAGCAGCAAGCGCAGCATCGCGCGTGCTGCGGTAGCGGGTAACGCTGTTTACACTGCGCCGTAGGCACCGAAGGACAGCCACGGCGCAGAAGAAACGCAGAGATGCGCCGTGGACAAATCCCACGGCGCTTTTTTGTGGTCGAAAATTTCCTCATTCTCCCGCCGCGAGGTCGATGTGAAACTGACAAGGGAAGAGGTTCGGCACGTTGCCGAACTGGCCAAGTTACAACTGACTGATGCCGAACTGGACGAATATGTCGGTCAGCTCGCCCAGATTCTGACCTACGCACAGCAGGTCCAGTCTGTGGATACAAGTACCGTCCCCCCAACGCCTCAGGTCCTTCCACTCAGCAATGTGCTGGCGGACGACGAGTCGCGGGAATGCCTTTCAAACTCGCAGGCGGTCAGAAACGCCCCGGATTCCGACGACGGCTATTTCCGCGTCATCGCTGTTTTCGACGACGTCGGGGCATAGTGGTTAACCTATAGGTAACATGGCTTGATGGTTGCAGAGCAGACCAGTGCCCGCTTCCAGCATGGAGGTAGGCAACGATGATGGGCAATCAAAATTCAACGGAGCAGTTGACTTCGCTTGGCGTGGCAGGAGCGCGTGCCGGCTTGGCAGCGGGTCACTTTACCTCCGTCGAGCTTACGAAGGCCTTCCTTGAACGTATCGAGCGGGTGGACGGTAGCTTGCATGCTTTTTTGCGGACGACTCCGGACGAGGCGCTCGAAGCGGCTTCCAAGGCTGACTCCGCACGCGCCCGCGGAGACGCCCGGCCGCTCCTGGGCATCCCGCTCGCCATCAAGGACGTGCTGATGACCAGTGGGATCGAGACGACCGCCGGCAGCCGCATCCTGGAGGGCTTTGTTCCCCCCTACTCCGCCACCGCCGTGCAAAAGCTGCAGGCCGCCGGCGCCATCATACTGGGCAAGACCAACACCGATGAGTTCGCCATGGGGTCGAGCACCGAAAACAGCGGCTTTGGCCCCACCCGCAACCCCTGGGACTTGCAACGTGTGCCAGGCGGCAGCAGCGGTGGCTCCGCAGCCGCCGTGGCCGCCGACGAGGCGCCGGCTGCACTCGGAACTGACACCGGCGGCAGCGTTCGACAACCCGCTTCGTTCTGCGGTATCGTTGGATTGAAGCCCTCGTACGGCCGCGTAAGCCGCTACGGGCTTATCGCCTACGGCAGCAGCCTTGATCAGATAGGGCCGATAACCAAATCCGTCGCCGACGCCGCTCTGCTGCTCGAACTGATTGCCGGTGCGGACCCGCGCGACAGCACAACCATGCCCGTGAATGCGCCGGACTTTTCGGATACCTTGACCGGCGACATAGAAGGGATGCGCATCGGCATCCCCGAAGAGTATTTCGTCGAAGGCATCCAGCCGGATGTCGAAGACGCAGTTCGTGCTGCCATCGATCATTTCGCCTCTCTCGGGGCCGAGATCGTACCAATCGGTCTGCCCAATACGCAGCTGGCTTTGCCTGTCTACTATCTGGTCGTTACCGCAGAGGCCAGCGCCAACCTTGCCCGTTATGACGGCATTCGTTTTGGCCTGAGCGCAGACGGCGATTCGATATTCGACCACTTCCGGCAGACGCGCGGCGCCGGCTTCGGCCCCGAGGTGAAACGCCGTATCATGCTCGGTACCTATGCCCTCAGTGCCGGCTACTACGACGCCTACTATCTGAAAGCCCAGCAAGTCCGCACGTTGATAAAGCAGGACTTCGACGAAGCATTTGCAGACGTTGATGTCATCCTTTCGCCGACCTCGCCAACCACGGCGTTTCGCATCGGCGAGAAGGTGGACGACCCGCTGGCGATGATTTTGACCGATATTTTCACCACCAGCGCCAATCTGGCCGGCCTGTGCGGAATCAGCGTCCCCTGTGGATTCGACGCCCGTGGCCTGCCGATCGGCCTGCAGCTGCTCGGCCCTTCGCTGGGTGAAGACAAGATTCTGCGCTCTGCCTACGCCTACGAGCAGAGTACGGAGTGGCACCTGAGGAAGCCGGTACTGTGATCATCATCTGTTACGTTAACGAAAGCAAACTCCTTCCTGCGATGACCAACATGTGTCTCCGCAGGTCAAACCCCTGGGCATCAGTGCTGGGCGCAGCCGGTGCAGTTGGCCGGCAACGGCTCGGTTAAGTCGCCGACCGTTGTGCAATCGGCTGAAAAGGCTTCTATCTGAATCGTAGATGCTCGAGTTCACCCAGGGCATCTTGCAGGCAATGAAAATACCGGCCCCTGCCGCATAAGACCAACCAGAGACAAATATGATACTTATGAATTCTCCTGAAGTTCAGACCGCGACGAGGCGCAACAAAGGTGACGAAAAGAGCAATCAACCTGATGGCTTTCGACGCTCGCTGGAGAGTCGCCTTAGCAGCCGCGTACAGCGCGTGCCGCCCTCTCCGATTCGACGTTTTTTCGATCTCGCTACGACCATGGATGACGTGATCAGCCTGGGTATAGGCGAGCCTGACTACGTTACCCCCAAACCGGTTCTCCACGCTGGGACCGATAGCCTGCTGCAAGGGGACACCTCCTATACGTCCAACGCCGGCACATTGGAACTACGGGAAGCTGTGGCCGGCATGCTGACGAAACTTTACGACGCGCCGGCATATGACGCAGGTACGGAAGTCCTCATCACCGTAGGTGTCAGTGAGGCAATGTACATCGCCATGCAGGCGTTGCTCGACCCGGGTGACGAAGTGCTCGTGCCTCAGCCCTGCTTTGTTTCCTACACTGCTGACGTGATTCTGGCCGGAGGCACCGTCGTCGACATTCCCACTTACGCGGCCAACAATTTCGTCTTGACCCCGGCACAACTTGAAGAGGCCATCACTCCTCGCACCAAGGTCCTGCTCATCGGCTATCCCTGTAATCCTACCGGCGCCGTCATGAACGTTGAGGAGCTCACAGCCATCGCACGGGTAGCCGAAAGGCACGATCTGATCGTCATCTCCGACGAAATATACGATCGCCTCGTCTACGATGACCACGAACACGTCATGTTCGCTGCTCTGCCCGGTATGGCAGAACGGACAATACACCTCGGCGGGATGAGCAAAGACTACGCCATGACCGGCTGGCGCATTGGCTATGCCGCAGGCCCGGCGGAACTGCTCGGCGCCATGCGGCGTATCCACCAATATCTGATCATGTCGGCGCCAACCGGAGGGCAGGCCGCCGCCCTGCGTGCACTGACCGACCCCGCCGCAGAGTCCGCGGTTCAGGAGATGGTGGCTAGCTACGGCGAACGCCGTCGCTTCCTCGTCGACGGCCTCAACGAAATCGGCCTGGACTGCTTTGAGCCAAAGGGCGCATTCTACGCCTTCCCCAGCGTTCAGCGCACCGGCATGGATGAGTTTGAGTTTGCTGACAAGCTCTTACACGAGGAACGCGTCGCCGTCATTCCGGGCAGCGGATTTGGAGCAGGGGGCGAGGGCCACGTGCGTTGCGCCTACCCGGTCGAAATGCCCAAACTCGAAATCGCCCTGGAGCGGATGTACCGGTTCGTCCGGCGCCACGGCGTATAGCAGCGGCAGAATACGAGCACTTGGAGTTGTCCTCGTATCCGCCTCTAATCGCAACCCACGAAATGCAGGTCTGGCTACTGGCTTCGTGTCGGAGTGGGACTGGGAGTCGATGTTGGACTCGGGGTAGGGGTTGGACCGGATGTCGTATCGGCAGTCGGTGACGGGGTAACTGTCGGTGTCTCGGTCGGTGCGGGCGAATTCACGCTGGGCAGCAGCAGGTGCACAGGCAAAGAGGATATTGTGAGGGACATCGCAGCCGAAGCATCGATTCTCCCGTGACCGAACTTGTCGTCCTTGCTGGCATCACCAAGATCGACCGCGCTCTGCTGTATAACCTCTTCCACCTCTTCAGAGGACAGGCCAGGAGCTGCAGACAGGACCAGTGCAGCCAGTCCCACTACGTGGGGCGTCGCCAGACTCGTTCCATTCACTGAGCGATACTCTTCATGCGTCGGGGGAAAAGGGCTGTAAATGCCTACTCCGGGCGCCGCGACATCTACAAAGGTGCCCGCGCTTGAGAACCAGGCGTGGGCATCGTTCTTGTCAGTGGCACCGACGGCAATTACGTTATCGAGCGCGGCAGGATAGGTAACGGGATTTCCCTGTTCATAGAGGTTTCCGGACGCCGAGAAAATAAGTGCCCCTTCATTGGCGGCGTAGTTGATCGCGCTCTGCATTCCAAATGACGGACCAAAACTGATGATGCTGATGTTGATGACGTCTGCACCCTCGTTTGCAGCCCAATAGAGGGCGCACGTAAGGTTGCTGCTCACGCCCTGCCCTTGGTTGTCCAGAACCTTCACCGGCAATATCTGGGCGTCCCAGGCCAGGCCGGCAATACCCCTTTCGTTATGTGCAGCGGCCGCAACGACCCCAGCCACCAGAGTTCCGTGACCGTAATCGTCGTCCGCTACGGTGTCTCCGTTGACAAAATCGTACCCCTCCAAAACACGCGCTGACAGCTCAGGATGGTCCAGATCTACGCCGGAATCGATCACCGCAACAATTACATTGCTACCGGTGGAAACCTTCCAGGCCGCTTCGGCCTCGATTTTGGCTAGCGCCCACTGCCTGTCGTAGAAGGGGTCGTTAGGTGTTCCCTCATCACTCGCAGACCGCAAAGTTGATTGCGTTTCTTTGGATGCAACGCCGCTTTCTTCGAGTTTTCGTCCTTCTACTGCGGCATGCTCTCCAACTGTGGCCGCAAAGATCAGATAGTCCGGTTCAGCGTATTCCACCGCTGGATCCAGCATGAATGCCTCTGCCGCCTCCAGTTCAGTTCCCGGCCGCACACTGTGCAAATGGACTGAGCCGCAGGATATCGATGTAGGATGCAGTTCAAACTTTCTGGCCGTCTCCGTCATCGAAACGGAGGAAAAGCCGGAATTAAACTTGATCAGGATGCGGCCGGACGCGTATGTTTCCTTTTTCCCTATCAGTCTTGGAGACCGCAGTCTGCCCGAACAGGAGGATAGTAATGAGAGTAGGAGGATGAGGCAGAGGGAAATGAGAACCGCGCGATTTAGGGAAGAAGTAACCATTGAAGAGCAGAAAAGAAGCGCCGAATAACTCCGCAAGTCCGAATGTTTGAATATGCAAGCTCTGGGCTCACGCCTCTGACAATCTGACGAACTTTTCAGCGCTGTTCCACAGGCCTCAAGGATTATATCATATCAAGAAGTCGAGTCTACAACGTTTTTCAGTAGTGGTAGCGCCCCCCAATTCGGGTTTCCATCCGCCTCAAAGCTCCTTGCGCTCGAAGAGTGGACCCGTCTGCTCGGACATTCTTTCCTGGCTGAACTGTCAGTCCGGAGTCCGCGCTAACCTTCCGGTGACTTCCCGGAATCCCTACTCCATCAGGCAACGGGGAGCGCCGGAAGTCTTGACGCATCCACAAGTGTCGAGTACCATTTTTATGGACGACACTCACCCTATTCCTCAGATCAGTACCAATTCAAAATGCCTGAACAGACAATTCTCATTCGCAATGCACGTGTAGTCGACGGCTCGGGCTCTCCCTGGCGCTACGGGGATGTAGCCCTGACAAACGACCGCATCTCGGCAGTCGCCCCTCCTGGCGCTATTCCAACCGAGAACTGTGCCGAGGTCGTAGACGCAGACGGGCATGTTGTCTGTCCCGGATTCGTCGACATCCTCAGCCACTCTATCCTTTCCCTCATGGTGGACGGCCGCAGCCTGTCCAAAATCTCCCAGGGCGTCACCACGGAGGTGATGGGCGAGGGATCGACGCCCGCCCCCATTGGCGGCAGAAACAGCGCCGAGATGCCCGTTCATCAGTTCACGCAACTTCTGAATCCCGAGTGGGCCGAACGTCTGGCCTCCTGGACTCGCTTTCGTGACTGGTTGGAAGCCATGACCGCTCAGGGCGTTTCACCCAATATCGGTTCCTTCCTCGGCGGGGGCACACTTCGCAAATACGCCATGGGAATGGACATGCGACCGCCCACCGACGACGAGATGGCGACAATGAAGCGGGTTACCTCCGAGGCTATGGAGGAAGGAGCTTTCGGCGTCTCTTTCGCGCTTATCTACCCTCCCTCCAGCTATGCTGATACGGACGAAGTCGTTGAGATCGCCCATGCCTTCCGCCCCTACAACGGAATCTACATCACCCACCTGCGCTCGGAAGCCGACGCCTTTATGGAGGGGCTGGAGGAAGCGCTTTCCATCGGCCGCAATGCCGATGTTCCGGTGGAGATCTATCACCTGAAGGCAGCCGGAACCCGCAACTGGCACAAAATGGCCTCAGCAATGGAGCGCATCACCGAAGCCCGGTCACAAGGAACCGATGTCACTGCAGACATGTACTCGTACCCAGCTGCAGGAACCGGTCTCACCTCCGTCTTGCCCCCTTGGGCTGCAGCCGGCGATAAGCTGTATGAGAACATTCGCGATTCCGCTATGCGCGCCAAGATCAAAGAAGCTGCCCTCCATCCAACCGGTGACTGGGAAGCGATGGCCGACCTGGTTGGACCGCAAGGCGTGATGCCAGTTGGCTTCCTGAAAGAGGAAAATCAGAAGTATGTGGGCAAGCTCCTTTCGGCGATCGCAGCCGAAATGGGCGTGGACTGGCCGGACGCGGCTATGGATCTTCTCGCATCCGAAGAGCAGCGCATCAGCACATTCTATTTCGTCATGAGTGAAGAGAATCTGCGGCGCCAGCTGCAACAACCCTGGATCATGATCTCCACCGACGCCGGTGGGTTGGACCCATCCTGGGCCGCGCCAACCGGCCCCTACCATCCACGCGCCTACGGCACCTACAGCCGCGTTCTGGGAAAGTACGTCCGCGAAGAAAAGGTAATTTCGCTGGAGGACGCAGTGCGCAAGATGTCATCGGCACTCTGCGACCGGCTCGGACTGCGTGACCGGGGCCAGCTGCGCGAGGGCTTCTTCGCCGACGTGGTGATCTTCGATCCGGAGACAGTCGGCGACCTGGCAACCTTCACCGAACCTCACCAGCTCTCCCTCGGTGTGCGCGATGTCTGGGTCAACGGCGAACGAGTCTATAAGGATGGCGCGCACACCGGGGCGACACCCGGTCGCATCGTATCCGGCCCAGGGCGGAGAGCATGACCGCTCCCGACGCCCCCCTTATTCTGGGGGGCCGACTCTCCCTGGTCTCTTGGAAGGCAACCTGATGTCCATCTCTTCCACTATCGAGAGCTATCTTGAAGCTGCGGACACCGGAACGGCCTATACGCGACGTACCTACCGAACGGCCATGAACCTCTTCCGCCAATATCTGGCCGAAAAGGGGATCCCGCCGGAAGTCAAGGACCTTGAAGACCTCGATGTCGACCGATTGCTGGCCTTTTCGACTTGGCTCCTGGAAGCGGCCAGCATCGGCCAGCGAACGCTGACCACCTATCTGGCTGCCATGATGTCCTGGGTGAGCTACCTGCAAGTACGAGGCTGGTTGCCCTTCACGCCGCAGGAGTTGGCGCGCCTGCAGGAAGGCATCAAGCACGTTCGCAGAAATCAACGCCCACCGGAGTTGATACCCCATCCCCCACGCCCTGAGGAGATGGAGCTACTGGTCGCTGCAGCACGCGAGACCGTCCTGCGCCGCCCTGATGACCCGCGTGAACGGCTTGCCAAACTGCGCGACGTCGCCATCGTAGAGACACTGCGTTGCACGGGGCTGCGCGTCGGCGAACTGGTCAGCATCACGCGCAAGCAGCTGGAAGACCAGGATAGGGCTGTGTGGGTCGTCGGCAAGGGCAACAAAGTCCGCCGCGTCTACTTCGACGAACGGTCTTGGGAGGCGATCCACCATTACCTGCAGGCGAGACAACGGTTCGACGGCGCCACCGGCCGCCCACTGTCCGAATTGCCGGTCTTTGCCCGCCACGACAGAAAGGCCGGCTCGAAAATTCTGCCCCTGTCGACCCAATCCGTCCAGAACTCCATTCGCCGCCTGGCCGAGTCCTCAGGCCTCGGTGCAAAAGGCATAACCCCCCACGCACTCCGACACTATTTCGCCACCCGTATCTACCAGACCACCCACGATCTGGCCGTCACCCAAACGGCGCTGGGACACGCAAGTCCCAACACGACCCGTATCTACGCAAAACTTGAAGACAACGCGGTGCGCGACGCCCATCGTGAGGCGTTTGAATCGAAGTGAGTAGAGGGAAGCGTCAAGCCTCGACCGGTCGGAAGCCTAACTAGCGACCTCTCCCGGTGTGAGGGTCCGCCATCAGCAGCCAGTAGGGAATAAAACCGTAGTACCAGGCGAGTAGCAGTGCGATTCGTAACCCGTGCAAGCCGTCGCGCCATCCCTTGAGCGTAAGTAAGCGGCGTCGCAGCTCACGTACCGGCTGCAGGACCAAATTGTGCGGTCGCGGACGGATGCCCTGCTCTTCGAGAATCCTGGCTTCGTAGCTGGCGTAGCTGCGCTGCTTGCGGTGAAACTGCTCCCAGTTCGCGTAGTTGTAGTGCAGCAGCGGCTCCGCCAGAATGCCGTCTTCCCCCTCTAGGATGACGACTTCGTGGACCTCTCTGCGTAGGTCGTAACGGGCCGAGCCTCTCCGCAGGAGGCGCAACTGATAGTCCGGGAAGAACCCGCCCCCCTGCATCTCATGTCCGACGATATAGTTGCGGCGAGGAATCCAGAATCCGGCGCGGCGCCTATCCTGACATGCTTGCAAGATCTCACGTGCCAGCGCTGGCGTGGCCCGTTCGTCCGCGTCAATGAACAGAATCCACTCACTGTTGATGCTGTCAAGCGCAGCCTGCCGTTGCCGGCCGTAGTCGTCAAATGGACGCGCGACCACAAGGGCGCCTGCCCCCTGCGCTTGGCCCCGCGTACTGTCCTGACTGCATGAGTCCCACACCACGACTTCGTCAGTCCAGCCCTTCAGCGCGTCGATGCAGTCAGCAATGTTCTCTGATTCATCCTTGGTGAGTATTACTGCCGTTAGGCGCGGCGGCATCCGGAAAACCCTCTTTTGCGCAGTCATCCAGTCGCTTGGCTGTCCACAACCGTGCCAGATGTGGCTATCCGCCAGAGCTCAGCACGTTGGCATATGCATCCAGCTGCTCCCCCAACCGATCGCCGCTGAGGCGGCCGCGGGCGAACTGGCGGCGGGCGGCCATCTCGTTCAATGCCAAACCCAGGCGCACGAGTGGCCTCAGGAACAGATGGAATCCTTGCGGATAGCGGTGCCCATTGATCTTGAAGAAGCGGAATCGGCTGGCCCACAGCCGTTCGAAGGACTTCCAGCGGACTTGGCTGCTGCTGCGGCCTTCGTAGTGAACTACCTGCGCTGTCGGCACTGCATAGGTCGGCATTCCCGCTTCGCGCATGCGCAAGCACCAGTCCATCTCCTCACAGTACATGAAGTAGCCTTCATCCAACAGCCCCACCGCGCGGATGCTCTCTCCCCGGGCCATCAGCGCAGCACCGAGCACAAAGTCGACGGCAAAAGGGGCGACGCCCAGCCACTGCCGGCGCGAGTATCGCCCGTTCAAGCGGCTGTGCAAGAGTCGATGAGTCAGGCGGCTTAGGCCGGGCGCCCCCGCAAAGGGCATGAGATCGAGAGCGATCTGCGCCAGCCCTGGAAATGCAAAGCCTCCATGTTGCAGGCTGCCGTCTCCATAATGCAGCCGCGGACCGCACGCGCCTGCCGACGGGTTGTCCCGCATGAATGAGGCCAGCTTGCCTAATGCGTCGTCCACAACCTCTGTGTCTGGATTGAGAAGGAGAACCAGTTCGGGAGCCGAAGCCGCGCGCTTCTCGCTGTCTGCTCCAAATCCCAACCCTCTTAGGGCAAAGTTATTGGCCCGCGTAAAGCCAAGATTCTCATTCATGGCGATGAGACGAACGTCCGGGAACGCATCGGCCACCATCTGCGCGCTGCCGTCCTGGCTGGCGTTGTCGACGACCGTTACGTCAACGACCAGCCAGTCGCCGCTTAGTCCCGCCGAGTCAAAGACACTGTGCAGGCAACCGCGCAATAGATCACGCACATTGTATGAGACGACAATTACTGCCAAGCGCATAGATCTGTCTTCAAGTTGGTCTGACGCCAAGGTTTTGGCCTGCCGCTCACTCCGTTCCAACATTCACGGTGATACGGTCGATGAAATCATTGGGGTGGCCATAGGCCTCATGAATCAACCCGCCCCACCACAGAACGTTTCCTCCTGGCGGCCTCCCTTCAAAATGTATGCAGCCGCTGACCTCGCCGGAATTTCCAGGCATCAGATACCAGGCACTCTCCCCCTCGATTTCAAGGTATTCCAGGTCCTCCTGCCGTCCGATTGCCCACCGGAAGGGGTAGGGATACCCGGTTGTACTGAAATTGAGTCCAAACCGAAACACGCCGGGCAGTTCAAACCAGTACTTGCCCCGGTTTTCTGGCCTCGAAGCGACAGAATTGAACGAATCATGCATGAAGTCCTCGACGAATCGGTACTCCTGCCCCGGCCAGGGACCGTTTGTGCGCACAGGCACATCGCCTTCGTTCTTGACAATAGCGTTGAAGCACAGCTTCTGACCAAGCGGCACACTAACGACTCGGTTGACTTCGTTTACCCAGTCGATCTCGCCTTGAACGACGTCAGCCCGCGGCCTGCCTCCTGATTCAATCGTCAGTGCGCGAGTCACCCGCACGCGATTTCCGGCCAGATCGTTTGCCTCGCCAACCACCAGGTAATCGCCGTCAGGCGGTGGTTCAGCATTTAAGTCAACACCCCCAAAATACTTGTAAGTGTGGTTTCCGGTTTCCTCAGGTTCGATGGTGTTTGGCCCTTCCGCGATATGTACCTTCAGACCAGGCCTGTCAGGGTCCACAAGAAAGACCTGAATGTTCTGTACCTCTTTCGTCA
>JAPPKT010000101.1 GCA_028819675.1 Caldilineaceae bacterium
CCCCCTTGGGGGGGGGGCCCCCCCCCCCCAACGCCCCCTCTCCTACAACATGCCTTATCGAACCGGGTGTCGACATTGGTTACAGGTGGCCAATCGAAGGTGTCCAGCCAGACCTCGTCCCGCCGGTCCCATGAATTTCCCGTAGGGGCAGGCCTTGTGCCTGCCCTCTCTCGCACCAAAACTGGACTGCACCCCTCTTTACAAATTTGATCCCCTCGCCGCCTCCTTCTATAATGACCCCATCTCCGGCAGTCCACCCGGACCAGCCGGATTCCCAATCGCCAGGGCGAAGCGCCAACCCGCGCCCCTGGCAATGAGCGGGTTCAAATCCCGCCCGGCCGCATACGCGACCTCCCAACCCGGACGGCGCCGCCGGTCGGCAGATGAGAAGGAACCAAATATGCTTTCCACCCCCAGCCAGATCTCACGCGCCCTTGACCGCGTCCTCCACAAAGTGACCCAGCCCGCCCGCTACACCGGCGGCGAGCTCAACAGCATCCCCAAGAACTGGGACGACCCCGCCATCCGCAGCAAGGTCGCCCTCGCCTTCCCCGACATCTACGAGCTCGGCGGCTCCAACCTCGGCCTCATGGTCCTCTACGACCTCATCAACAAGCGCGACGACCTCCTCGCCGAGCGCGTCTACTGCCCCTGGAGCGACTTCGAAACGGTGATGCGCCGCGACGCCATCCCCCTCTTCGGCCTCGAAACCCGCCACCCGGTCAACCGGTTCGATATCCTCGCCTTCTCCCTCCCCTACGAGCAGCTATACACCAACGTACTCACCATGCTCGACCTCGCCGGCCTTCCCCTGCGCGCCGCCGACCGCGACGCCTCCCACCCACTCGTCATCGCCGGTGGCTCCGGCTGTTACAACCCCGAGCCCATGAGCGCCTTCTTCGACGCCATGGTCATCGGCGAAGGCGAAGAAGTGATCTTCGAGATCATCGATGTGCACGAACAATGGAAAGCGGAACTCGCCGCCAGCACGGACCCGCCGGAACACGCCCGCAGTAAACTCTGGGCCATGCTCGCCCAGGTCCCCGGCGTATACGTACCCGCGCTCTACCAGGCCGGCTACGCCGCCGACGGCACCATCGCCGCCATCAGCCCAACCCACCCCGACGCCCCCGAAACCGTGATGAAACGCGTCGTCACCGTCATGCCGCCCCCGGTCACCAACTTCATCGTCCCCTTCATCAACGTCGTCCACAACCGCGCCGCCATCGAAATCATGCGCGGCTGCACACGCGGCTGCCGCTTCTGCCAGGCCGGCATGATCTTCCGCCCCGTGCGTGAACGGCCCGTGGAGGAGGTCCTGCAGGCAGTCGACGAAATGATCGCCAACTGCGGCTTCGAGGAGGTCAGCTTCCTCAGCCTCAGCAGCAGCGACTACACCTACGTCGAGGAGCTTGTCCGGCGCACAATGGAGCGCCACGGCGACCGCAAACTCTCCGTCGGCCTGCCCAGCCTGCGCATCGAAAGCTTCAGCGTCGACCTGATGGACCTGCTCGAAAAGGGCCGCCGCCGCTCCGGCTTCACCTTCGCCCCCGAAGCCGCCACCGACCGCCTGCGCGACATCATCAACAAGCCCATACCCGACGATGACCTGCTGCGCACTGCCGAAGAGGTCTACCGCCGCGGCTGGAAGACGATCAAAATGTACTTCATGATCGGCCATCCCACCCAGACCCTCGCCGATGTCCAGGCCATCGCCGACCTCTCCAAAAAGGTGCTGGCCGTAGGCCGCCGCGTCCTCGGCAACAAGGCCAATGTCCGCATCGGCGTCAGCACGCTCGTCCCAAAGCCGCACACGCCCTTCCAGTGGGTCCCAATGGAAGAAGAATCCACCATTCGTCAGCAGATCCGTCTCCTGCAGCGGGAGCTCAAAGATCCCGCCATCCACTTCACCTGGAACGATCCCACCGAAACCCTGGTCGAAGCCTTCCTCACCCGCGGCGACCGCAAGCTCTGCGATGTCATCCAGCGCGCCTGGGAGCTCGGTGCCAAGCTCGACGCCTGGGGAGAGCATTTCCGCTTCGATCTCTGGCAGCAGGCCTTTGAAGACTGCGACCTGGAGATGGACTGGTTCGCCCGCCGCCAGCGCCCCCTCGACGAAATTCTGCCCTGGGAGCACATCTCCGCCGGCCTCAACAAGGAGTTCCTCGCCCAGGAGTATCTGCACACCTACGCCGGCGGCGTCGTCGACGACTGCCGCGAACACTGCTTCTCCTGCGGCATTCTGGGCTTCTTCAAGGAGCAGCGCCGCGAAGCGCCCGATGAGGCCTGGTGCTGTCCGCCCCTGGGCAAAGACAAGACCCGCCAGCCCGTCGACGTCGTCCCTGTCCCGCTCTACTTCAACGACGAAATGAAGGAGGCCGGCGTCTCCCTCCCGGCCGGCACGGGCGCCGACCCCGCCCAGCTCATCCAGCTGGAGAACGCCGCCGGTCAGTTCGCAGAACGCGTCCCCCAGCGCCGCCACGGCACCGTCTCCCAGCGCATCTCCGCAGCCGAGACCGTCTGATGGATTCAAACGCCCTCCCGCAGCCGCCAGCCTTGCCCGAAGAGCACCCGCGCCAGCGCGTCCGCTTCACCTACGAAAAGGGCGAGGCAATTAAATTCATCAGCCACCAGGACGAGTCCCGCCTCTGGGAACGGACCCTGCGCCGCGCCAATTTGCCCCTCCTCTACAAGCGCGGCTTCAACCCGCAGCCCCACATCCAGTTCGCCGCACCCCTCGGCCTCGGCATGACCGGCGTGCGCGAACTGCTCGACGTGGCCTTCAGCCCGCCCGTACCCCTTGATGAACTTTCAACGAGGATTGTAGAAAAGCTGCCCCCCGGCGTGCGTCTGCTCGACGCGTCCGAAGTGCCTTTCAAAACGGTGTCGCCCCAGTCCCTCACAATCGGCGCCGACTACACAATTCTCATATACGCCGACGCCGGCGAGGTGTCCGAACTGGAACTGGAGGCCAAGATTGAGGCGTTTCTTGAGAAGAGGGAAGTCTGGCGCGAACGGGAACGCCACGGCCAGCGCTACCGCTACAACCTGCGCCCACTGGTTCTTGAGCTGCGCTACACCGGCTTCGACCCCGCCGCGGCCGAGCACCGCATATTCATGCGCGTACAGATGCGCCCCGGCGCAACCGGCCGCCCCGACGAGCTTGTCGACGCCCTAGGTTTCGACGACTACGCCCGCACGCTCCGCCGCGAACGTATCTACTTCTCCGATTGTGAGGAGGATCAGGCCGTCTTCACACCCTACCCCGTCATCTCCCAGGACGAGATCTCACCCGAGAGACCCAGGCCTCGCCGCAAAGGCCGCAAGCGCCGCCGCCGCTCCGGCGCACAGCCCAAAGCCGACAAGCAGACCAACCAGCCCTTCGCCCAAAAGGCCGCCGACGAGTTCGACTGAACGCCCGCGTCGCAGCGCGGCAGGCAATCTCAGAACAGCGGTACGTCCAACCACTTCCCGCCCTGCATCGCCGACTCGTGCGCGATGATACCCGGTATCGTGAAGTCCAGCGCCCGTACCACGTCGATCGGCGGCTTTGTGTTTTGTTCAATCGCGCCGATGAAGTCCCGCACCATGTAGTACTCCGACGTCCCATGCCCGCCTCGCCGCGCCTCCTCCGGCGCATTCGGGTCCACGGTCGGGCACTCGATCTGCCGCGCACCTTCCTCGGCTGTAGCCTCCTCCTCGCTGTATATCAGTCCCGTCGTACCGCCCCACCCGCCCTGCCGGCCGTTCTCCACAAACCCCTTCTCGCCGTAGAGCGTGTAGAAGATCATATCCGGATGCCGCGGCGCCACTTGGCTGCGCAAAATCTTGACCGTGGCCCCCTTCTCCGTCTGGAACAGCCCCACCTCCATGTCCAGGTAGCCCAGCCCTTCATCGGGATAGATGTTCTTCCCCGAATGAACACCGGTCGCCTTGACGATCCGGTCCTCCATCAACGTCAGTATCGGCCCCAGGCAGTGCGCGCAATACCAGATCGGCGCCCGCGTATACCGCCATCTGCGTTCCCCCGTTTCCGGGTTTCGCAGCAGCGGCACAATCTCGTGAATGTACTCACCTTCCGCGTGGAAGATCTTCCCCAGCTTCCCCTGCTTTATCCACCCCTGCCACTCCCGTATGTAATGAAAGTAGCAGTAGTTCTCACCCATCATGTAGACGCGGCCCGTCTTGTGCACCGTCTCCACCAGGCGCGCACAGTCCGCCACCGTGTACGCCGCCGTCTGCTCGCACAGCACGTGCTTCCCGCTCTCCATCGCCGCAATCGAATGCTCCGCGTGATACTCGATCGGCGTCGCCACAACCACAATATCCAGCGGCGCGTTCACGAAATCCTCGAACCGGGTGAACATCCTCTCGTCGGGCAGCGAAAAAGCGGCCCCCGTATCGGCCAGCGTATCCTCGTCAATATCGCAAAGTGCCGCAACCTCCACCCGCGGATGCCCGGCCAGGCTCCGCATCAGCCCGCCCCCGCGGTGCAATCCCACAAATCCGGTCTGTAACTTACTCATCCTGTCCCCAGCTCCTTCTTCGCCTGTTCGTACTGTCTTGTCAAGCGGCCTCTTCCGCCGCCATACGACAGCCTATTCGTTCCACAACGCTTCCACCAGCTCCACCGCCGTATCCACAATCCGTTCGACGCCCTCCAGGGCAATCCGATTGGGCCCGACCAGGCTTTCATATCCCTCCTGTTCGAAGGCCGCCTCGGTAGGCTGATACATGGCCAGATCGTTCGTCAGCTCAGCCACCACCGTGTACGGAAAAGGGGAACGCCGTTTGATCGAGAGCCCGTGCTCCACAAACAGCTCCCCCGGATTGGACGCAATCGCAAGCGGCCCGATGCGTGCCGCGTTGACGGGTACGTCCCACTCCTCCGGCAAGCCGGCGACAAGCTCAGCCTGCCGGTCAAAGACATCCGCGCGTCCGCCCGCCCCACCCCAGTTGAGCCGCCCAATCGCCTCAGGCGAATGATCCGCCGGGTCCCGCCGCGGAACGGTGATATCACGGCGCATCGCGCTGACCGCGATCGGTCCTTCCACCGGAACTGCCCGCCGTGCCGCATCCACCGCCTGCTCCGCAAAGTAAGTCGCGCCCTCCCGCCAGCGCACGCCTCCCAGCGTCACGTTGATGTCCGCGCACGCGCCCGGCGTGTAGACCGAGATCACCTCAGGTCCGTACTCCTCTCTCATCTGCTCAGCCACTACGCACGGGTAGTCCGCCGACCAGGTCGTGCCCCCCTTGGAGTTGGTGTGCAGCGAGTAATTGTAGAATACACCCAGTGTTGAACCGTCCAGCCTGTCAAAACGGACGACCCACATCTCGGGGTCGACCGGACCTGCCGTCCCATACACCTGCGGGATATACTCCAGATCGTTGAGCGCCTGCGGCATCCACGTGTTCATCACCTTGCCGTCCGGACAGATGACGCGGCGGTTATGGATGCCGTGGTGGACCAGCGACCTGCCGATGTGCATCGTAGCCGGCTCTACCCGTCCGGCCGCCTGCTCTACGCTCGCCGCGATGCGGTCCGGCAGCGTCGCCAGATAGTCCGCGTCGATCACGTCTGAAGAATAGACCCCCTCAGCCGTATAGGGCCCGCTATGCGTGTGGCTGCACGCGATCAATATCGCATCCGACGCGATGCCTGTACGGCGGGACGCTTCGGCGATAATCGGGTCCGTCAACGCCTTGGGCAATCCGATCAAGTCGACACCCACAATGGCAATCCGCCGGCCGCCGCTCTCCGCCACGAGCGCGTGGGACTGCAACGGATCCGTAGTGCCTTCGTTCCTGCGCGGGTCGAGGCTCCCGCACATGAAGAGACCCTCCGGCGGCGTAATGTCGGTCTCGCCGAAGCCGATGAGAAGTTGGCTGTCTGACACAGTCAAGCCTCCTGGGAGTCTGGATGTGGGAAAGTGGGGCTGCGTTCAAACGCGGCGCTAACGAATGGCAGCCTCGTCCTCATAGTAAACCCAACGACCGGCCAGACGAAACTGGATTAGAGTGAGTACCACCAGCAGCATGAACAACAGCCAGGCGATAGCGCTAGCATAGCCCATGCGAAAATAGAAGAATCCCTGGTTGTAGATGTAGACAACCCAGAAGAGGAGAGAGTCCATCGGACCTGCAGCCGCCAGCCCGTAGTTTGCGCTGCCCAAAAGGAAGACCGGAGTGAAAATTTGAAAGCTGCCGATGATACCCATGATGACAACGAACAGAATTGTCGGGGAAATCAAGGGAATCGTGATCTTCCAGAAGCAGCGCAGAGCACCCGCCCCGTCAATCGCCGCCGCCTCATACAGCGTCTGCGGGATCCCCTGCAGGCCGGCCAGATAGATGATCATCCCCCCTCCGATTCCCCACAGGCTCCAGAGCACGAGTGAAGGTTTCGACCAATCAGGGCTGGTAAGCCAGTTCGGGCCGACGATGCCAAATACCTGGTAGAGAGTCTCGTTCAAGAGGCCAAAACGGTCATGGAGGATAAAGATGAAGAGCGAAACGGAGGCAACGATTGGAACGATGGAGGGCATAAAGAAGACGGTCCGGAAGACGGTGATGCCCTTGGCCTTCTGGTTTAGCAGGACGGCAAGCAACAGCCCAAGAATCACCTGCGGGACGACCGCTGCGCACACATACCAGACCGTGTTGTAAACGGTAAGCCAGAATCGGTCGTCGTCAAACAGAATGCGTCGGTAGTTTTCCACGCCCAGCCAGTTTGCCGGCAACAGGCTGTCATACTCCGTCAAACTGTAGTAAAACCCGGCAACAAATGGTCCCAGAATGAAAATCAGCAAGCCAAGAAACCAGGGCAAAATGAAAACGATTCCGTCGCGGGCTTCGCGACGGCGAATCGGACTTGCCCAAACGCTGCGCGGTTTGGCAGCAAGTTCTGCTGTCACTCTGCTATCCGTTGCGGGAATGGCTTCCTGACTCATAGGAAAACGCCCTGTACAAGAATTGCAATTCTGAATCAGTCCGGCCGCGGCGTCCCGGTTTTCTTCCCAGGCAATCTAACCCTTGATCCCCGACATGACGACCCCCCGGATAAAGTACTGCTGGAAGAAAAAGAAGACCAGGAGGACCGGAATAGTCATCAGCAAAGCCATCGCCATCATCTCCTGATAGCGGACCTCAGTACGCTGGATAAACTGCTGCAATCCCAGTGCCAGCGTGAACTTCTCCGGGCTGTTCAGGTAGATAAGTGGCGCAAGAAAGTCGTTCCAATGATGCAAGAATCCAAATATGGCCACTGTCGAAAGGGCAGGCTTGGAAAGAGGCAACAGGATCTGATAGTAAATGCGGTAATTCGAAGCTCCATCGATCGTGGCCTGCTCGAATAGCTCATTCGGCAACGTCTTGAAAAACTGGCGCAGCAGAAAAATGAAGAATGCGCCGCCCCCGAAATAGTAGGGGACAATCAGCGGCCTGAAGGAGTCCAGCCACCCCAGATTCTTGAAAAGTATGAAAGTCGGAATCATCGTGACGACAAAGGGCAACATCATCGTTGCCAGCAGAACGGCGAACAATACCTCGCGGCCCGGAAATCGAAGGCGGGCAAAGCCAAATGCAGCCATTGAAGCTGTCAGCAGTTGTCCAAACGTGGCCAGCACCGTGATGAATGCCGTATTAAAGAAATATAGCCCGAAACGACCACTCGTCCAGGCTACGAAATAGTTCTCCCATACAAATGGATACGGAATCCATACAGGGGGCCACATTCCTACCTGCTCATTGCTCTTCAGAGATGTGGAGAGTAGCCACACGAGCGGCATGGCAAACAGAAATCCCAGGCCTATAAGCAAGAAGTACACCAAAGAGAACTGAGCGACCTTTCGACCCTTACCCTCCAACCGTCCTAACGCGATAGTCAACATTTCCACTGCTTCCTGACTGGCAGAAACTCCTATCTTGCACCTATGCGCTGTATCTGCGAGAGCGAGAATACGGGATCCGGCTTTGCACCGAGTCCCGTATCCCGCCCTTCAGCTTTCCCCTTCAGGCTAGGCCTAGGAAGGCACCGGGAATTCGTTGTGCCGGTCCAGCACAGCCTGAATCTTTTCTTCCGCGATCTCCAGTTCGCTGGCGATGTCCTTCCCGCCAATCAGAATATTGTCGAACATCGTGGCAATGTCACCCAACGTCTCCAGGATGCCGACGAAAATCGGTATCCACCGCACCGTATTCGCCGTCGCCGCGAAGACCTCGCGCCGTTCGTCAAATGTGGCCCACTGCTCACCCACGTCGGAGCGCGCCGGCAGCCAGGCAAATTGATTGGCGTGGTCAAGATAGAACTCTTCGTTCATCGAAAAATCAACCAGGGCCCAGGCATCATCGGGCTGTCCACCCTCCTTGAACAGAAACCAGCCGCCGCCGCCGTCATAGTTGGCGTGTATGTCATACTCCGGAAAAACCGGACCCGGAATCATGCCGAAGTCGAGATCTGGTGTGTATTTGTCGTAATTGCGAAGCACCCACTGCCCATGCATCGCCAGACCCACCTTTCCTGCCGAAAATGCATCGATTCCTTCCGCCAGGCTGAGTCCTCTCGTAAACGCGCCAGCTGCCTCATAGCCTCCCTGATCGTCCATCAACTGTTTCAGGAAGACCATGGCCTCTTCACCCTTGTCGGTGATCGTAACCGCGGTCAAATCTTCATTGACCATGTCGCTGTCAAGGCACCAGATCAATGTCAGAAACATCAGATGCACCGGCGGATTGCCGAATGTGGGCGTAAACCCGATCACATCCAGGCGGCCCGCTTCATCCTGTTCCGTGATATCGATTGCCATCTGGTGCAGTTCATCCCACGTCAGGGGCGGCGAGTCCGGATCAAGCCCCGCTTCTCCCATGACCGTCCTGTTGTACAACAGGGCACGCGTATCCGTCGTATAAGGAACGATCCATTTCTTGCCCCACAGTATCGAGTCCTTCTGCAGGCGCTCCCAGATGTTGTCCCAGGTGAAGTTTTGGGCGCCCTCAATGTAGTCGTCCAATACCACCAGGGCATCGCGCACCGCCAGATCGCCGCTCTGCCAGCGGCCCAGGAAGGAGACCGGCGGCGGCGTGCCCGCCGCCAGCGCGGCCATCGTCTTCGTGTTCGAATCATATTCCCCAAGCTGCCAGACCGCTGTAACACCCAGCCCTGCTTCGTTGAACTTGTCCTGAATATTCAGGGCCGGGTCTTCCCATGGAAACCAGAATACGACCTCAGGAATTTCGGCAGCGGGCGCCTCAGCGTCACCTGCCGCAGGCTCCGCTGCCGGCGCCGCACAAGCCGCAAGCGCAAGCCCGGCAGCGCCCATACCGGCCGTCTGCAAGAATCTGCGTCGATTGAAACTCTGCTGTGTTCCCATTTTGACCCTCCATACGTGGTGTGAGTTTGCCGCTATCGGAGCAAGTCGGAAAACGGTCTTCAGCCTCAAAGAAGAAGATAAACACTATTTTATTCATATTATCTGCGAAAGCAAGAGGCGAAAAAGTAACAGCATTTTCTTCATTTGGGGCGTTTCACAGCAGGGCCTTCGGAACGCAGTCCATCATCGCAATACGGTCTGGGCTTGCCGCAGTTGCTTGAGAAACTTTTTCCACGGATCGTACGACAACCGTCGGGGAATGGACTGACATGCATCCATAGAAACAGGGCCATAAATGGTAAGCTGAATCCGAGGCCGGAACAGATCACCGGAACCGACCATGAACCGTACCCACACCTTTCGCACCGCAGCACTCATCGCCCTGCCGTTCCTGTTGCTACCGGCCGGCATCTGGCTGACAAATACGGCTGCCCAGCTGTGGTACATCGAAGCCGCTCCCTTCCAGCCTTGGCAAGGCGTGCGTTGGCTTCTGCGGGCTCTCTACGTCGGGGGCGCGATTCTCGGCTGGCGTGCCCGGCGTCCGATCTGGTTCTACCCTTGGCTCGCCTTCGCGGTCTACGAAGCCGTCGCAGTGCTGATGTCGCTCGTCGTCGACCTACTGGCTCCCTTCTGGGATTCCTTCTTGGCATATGCCCCCACCAGTCTGAGCGAAACAACGCCACTCTTGCTTGCCGCAGCGTTTTATCTGCTGGTCTTGCCGCTCTCACCTTCTCTTGCGCTCTACCTGTGGCCGGGCCGGCAACCACTTCAAAAGCCGCTCGCGGCATACGCTGCATTTCCTCCCGCCGCGCTGACGTTCCCGCTCATCTCTGCGGTTGCTATCGTAGAAGACGTAGGAGGAATGCCCAGAGGAATGATGCAGTTAGGCGTGGAAGGAATGCCGCCTCTCGCAACGCTGTTTGCTGCCGTCTGCGCTGTAACCTGCGCTATTGTCTTCTGGCGCCCTCCACTGGCTCTACTTCGCATGCGTGCCAATCTGGCGCAAAAGGCTGTCCTAACTGGAGGCGTGCCGCTCTGCCATCTCATATACTTGACCACGCTGGTCGTTTATAGCTTCCGTGAGCAGCTCGTTTTCACCGAAGACTACCAGCTATTTCTCATTTCTATCGGACTTGGCTGGCTGATACTGAGCGGGCCCTTCCTCTTGCCCCCACTGCTGCAATTTCCTGCCCGGCTGCTGAAGTCCACGCGTAGGATGTTTCTTCAGTCCGTCGTCGAGAGGAACGGCTAAAGACCTGTGTCTGACAGCAAAAGATTCTCGGCGTTAGAGTATTGCCCGCGGCTGTCCCTCGGAATGCTCCCTATAAACTGTTCGGAATCCTCCTTCGAAATGGCCTCCTCTCAGCGGCTCTCATGCACTCGCCGCCGCATCCAGTCACACCTGGAAGGCAGCCGCCAACCGCGTCAGGAACTGGTGTCTGACCGGACTGTTTTCAAGAGTTTCGCACGCCTGACAGATCGGCTACGGGGATACATTCTTCGATGCCGTTGAAACGCTATGAACAGTCGCAATAGGCAGGTGCAGCAACTCGCTCCGTGAAAAAGCGACAGCACGGACCAGTTCACCCGTTCGATCCATGAACCCTATCTACACCCTTCGCTCAGCAGCACTCATCGCACTTCCATTCATGCTCCTGCCCGCCGCATTCTGGCTGGCAGGCAACGCACCAGTCCCAGTCCCCACTGCCGGCTGGCAACAAACCGTAATCTGGTCTTTGCGCATCATATACGTCAGCGGCGCGCTCATCGCATGGCGGACCCAACGCCCACACTGGTTCCACACCTGGCTGGGATTCGCAGTGTACGCGGCGGTCGCAACTCTGCTCCAGTTCGCCCTTTCAGTGATGGAATGGGATGGCGGAGTCCTCCCGGCATTTCTGGGCCTTCTCCTCATCCTCTTCGCATTCTCGCCCTACTTCGTGACCGTTCTCTGGGCTGGCTGGCACAAGTCTAAACGGCTGCTCGCCGCATACACGGTCTTCCCCCACGCAGCACTCATCCTCCCGCTCGTGCTGCTCGTCCAAACAGATTCAATTGGCGGTGACTGGCGATTTGTGGTCCTGTCAACTGTGGGGGCGGCTGCCTTCGCTTTACTGTTCTGGCTTCCCTCTACAACACGCCTCTACAGCCAAAAGAGCTGGCCGCGGGCGGCGCTTCTCTTCGGCGGCGTGTTTATCACCAACATGCTCTTTCTCCTCAGCTACGGCTACGCAGAGAACCTGGGAGGAATCCTGAGCATGTTCATGATTCTGATCCCGCTCGTAGGACTGGCCTGGCTGATACTAAGCGGGCCCTTACTGCTTCCGCCCCTCGTCCAATGGTTGCTCCGTATTCTTGGAATCGACAAAAACTTGGCATCGTTTAAGAATGAGATCGCACGGGCCTTGCCCCTATGGACCAAGGCACCAGAAAGGACCACCGACCCACCCGTCCTGCAACCATCTGAAATGCCAGGACGCGATTCCCCCCAAGGAGAAGAAAACATGAGCGAAGAAACAGTAGTGACTGCCGTGCCCGAAAGACGGCAACCGGTCGGTTCGGACCTGGACCGCCCTTACAAACTCTCAGTCATTGTCCTGGCGGCGCTGGCCCTATTCCTGGTCGCACTCTACGTCGGCCGCGCCGCCGTCTACAAGATCCACGAGTTCGAACGCGGCCTCCACCTGCGCGGCGGGCGCTTCCTTGGCGTTCAGAATCCCGGCTGGCACGTCCAGGTCCCCCTCGTCGACACAGTCATCATCGTCAAGGTCATCGAGCGACTGGGCTACGTCGAGCGCATCCCCGCCATGACCTCCGATAATGTCACCATGGACG
>JAPPKT010000026.1 GCA_028819675.1 Caldilineaceae bacterium
CTCAATCGCATACCCATCGCAACGGCCGCCGAAGTCGCGGCCCGTCTCCCAGGCACGCGACGCGACGGCGACGGCTACCGCACCCGCGGCTACTGCCACAACAGCGGAGACAAGCCGACGTCGGCATCGCTGATTTTCAACGACCCGCCCAGGCCCGGAGAACAGTCCCTGCACGTATACTGCTTCAAATGCAGACCGCAGACGCCGGCAGAGTACGACGCCATCCGCCACGCCCTGCAAAAGGCGACCGGCCTGCAACTGTGCGGGTGTCCCGCCGACCGGCAAGCACAACGCACGGGCCGTCCTCCAGGTGAAGCGACTACCCGACCTGCCGCCCCCAGGCGGCCCACGCCGGCCGCGACACAGCCGGCGCAGCAGCAGCGCCCCCGGAACGCGGTCATCGTCCCGCAATGGGGCGCACACCAGCTTCCCCAGGATGACGCCGGCGGACGCTCCCACGCAAGACCTTGCCCGCTGTGCCGGCAGCCCGACGCACTGATCGCGTGGACACTGGCAGATCACCCATTTTCCTATGCAGGCCTTTCCCTGCGGTGCCAGTGCACCGCCAGCTACGACCAGCTGCACAAGCACGTCGCTGCCCAAATCTCCGCCAAGGGCCGGCAGTGGCGCCAGGACGCCGTCTACATCCTCGCAGACGGACGCGCCCGGCCGCGCACACGCATCGACCCGGACAAGCTCATTTTCTGGAGCGGCCAGAAGGGCGCCAGCGTCAAAGGACGTCAGCCTCTATCCTGGAATCACCCCCGCCGCGGCCAGCCGCGCGATGGCCCGCATGTCCTGCTCGTGGAAGGCGAGAAGGCCGCCGCCGCCGCTGTAAGCGCCGGCATCGACGGCAGTCACGCCGTCCACAGCGTAGGCGACACCGCCGGATTTCACGTCAGCGACTTCACCCTGTTCGACGGCAGGGAAATCACCCTATGGCCTGACGCCGACGTCGCCGGCATCGAAGCGGCTGTTCACGCAGCCCGGCGCTTGGCGCCGCTCGCGCGCCGCTTATTGCTGGTAGACACCGTCGACCTGCCCAACAAGGGAGACGCCGCCGACCTCAACCCCTGCACCATCCACGCCAGAATCCGATCCGCCAAGGAGCTTGCAGAGTGAACAATCAGAACGGACAACTAACCATCCATGAACAATTCAACCAGGCAGCCCAGGCCGGCCGCATGGACAAGCAAATCGTGGACGCCGTACTCGCGCACCAATCTGACCCGACACCTGACACCAAGCGCGCAATCAAAGCCCTGATCGCCCGCCTCGAAAATAACGCCCCCGTCCAGGCCTCCGTATGGCAGCCTACCGTTGACGAGCTGTCGGCATTACCGCCAAACGAGATAGCCAGAAAACTCAAGAAAGTTCTGATCCATCCCCAGCCCGTCCCCCTGGCAACGCTGGGCCCGCCGAAACAGCGTCAGTGGCTCATTCCCAACTGGCTACCACGCGGACGCGTCGGAATGTTGACCGGCGAAGGCGGCCGCGGCAAATCATTTCTTGCCCTGCAGCTGGCAGAAGCCATCACTACCGAAGGCGGCTGTTGGCTAACCCCAAGCCACATCACAAAGCCTCGAATGCCGGCCGTTGAAGGCAGCGGCACCGTCCTGTACGCTACATGGGAGGATGAACCAACCGAATTCGTGCGGCGCATAGGCCCCGAAAAAGCCGCGGCCATGGACAAATGCCATGTGCTAGATCTCGCAGGTACGGGACCGATATGGGGCGTGCCGGAAGGCGGATCCACCCGATACCGCGCCGCACTATTAACCACCGGAGAGGAGCTGCGCGCTAGCGCCGAAAGCCTCAAGGCCGACCTGCTGATAATCGACTCCCTCGCCGGCGCCTACGGCGCTAACGAAAACGACCGCTCCGCGGTGCGCGAGTTCATGGCTTCCTTCGATTCATGGGGGCGCCAGGTCGACTGCGCCGTTATGCTGATCGCGCATCCGCCTAAGAAAACGAACAGCTACAGCGGGTCAACCGACTGGCACAGCGCCAGCCGGTGGCGCTGGGAGCTTGCTACCAACGACGAGGGCGAGTACCTCAAATGCGAAAAGACATCCTACGCCAAGAAGCCGGACGAAATCCGGCTCGTCCGCAACGAAGATACAGGCTGGCTGTGGGCAGAAGCCGACACCCAGATAACACCACACAACAACGGCAACGGGACAGGCAAATCACAGCTCGATAACAAAGGCAAAGTTGACCGGACGAAACAACAGGAAGAACTGTTAAAGAGGATGAACCTGGGAGCCAAATGATGACAACGACAGAGAACCGATGGATACAGGCGGTGACTACCTGCGCCGACGAAATCGGCCTGTCTGAAAAAAGCCAGCTCCCGACGCCGGAGGAGATAGTCGCCGCTCTGCCGGAAAGCTGGATGAACGAAAGCATAGCGACCTACGCCGACCGCTTCGGTGTGCTGATGGACGCGGCTAAGTTAAGCCGGGCCGGCATGCTGCTGACCGATCAGGGTCTGCCTGTGGTGATCATCAGCCCGGACGCGGCCACAGTCAGATCTCATGGGCAGCTGGGAGAGCGGATCGGCGTTGATCTGGCCGACGACCTTCTGAGCCTGCATGCAACGATGGATCAGTGCAAACATGATCCCGAGTTTATGCGCGACTACCTGAAAAACAATGAGACAATACATCACTTGGTAAGCGGCCTCGATGCGGTGCATGCGTTGTGGGAAGCCTGTGATCCCACACAACGGGAAGAAATAAATCACCCCCTTGCACCTCTCATTGATGGGTATCTTTATCCACCTATACAGCCCGATGACCGCGAGACAGCGATCATACCGAACGCAACACGAGTCCAAAGCGTAATACAGGTAATGCCGCACGAAAATGGCACCCTGTTTGACCTGGAGGCGTGGATACCAACTCCGGCGGAGCTGGGCCCGCAAATAGACGAACAGACCCAGGCATTTCTCCCCGACCTTGCCCCCGCCCCGGAGGCTCTTATCTCTGCACTTCCGCTCTATCTGTACGACGGTGCCGGTGGAAGCAGTTATCAGCGCGGCGGCGGCGCGGCGCCTGAACTCCGGCTATGGGTAGAATTCGTGACGCAAGTACCGGTCGATATGCGATTCCGAGAACAGAAGATCGAGTTTATCTTACGAGAGATCAGAGACTGGCTTTGGCCAAACGGATGGGATCGATCCCGCCAGTTTCCCCGCTTGCGACAAGCAATGTTCAGGGTTGACCAGATGCGTTTAATTGTTAAATTACCTGGCGGCGGACGAACTGCATGGCGCGCGGTCGGTTTCCTCGGCATGTTTCCCCCTAATGCGAAGCTGGATGACAAAGCCATCGCCCAGATCAACTTACCCCCAGGATCAGGACACGGACCGCTTGTCCACAAGCCATCCTTGCGCCAGCTTGGAGTGCAGAGCGCGCCACAGTACCGCGCCGCCCTCGGCATGGCGTATCATTGGTGGGATCAAGCGGTTAAGGGGAACTACATCCGACCATACCGCAAGAGCCTGTTGACCAACTCAGAGGGAATCCCATTGAACAGCGCAGGCGAGATAATCCGGGACAAGTACGGTAATCCTATCAAAAAGCTGTTCATCGGCTCAGGAACTAACCGCAATCCGCACCCCGATCTTGTATGGATAAACGCCCAGCGCAACAAGTGCGAGCTTGTCCCCTTCGAACACGCGTCGCTGGAGAAAAATCCAGCTGCATGGGGATTGAATGGAAAGACCGGATACCCGATCATAGAAGGCAATGACCTGATCAAGCTGTTCCACCCCACCGTGTCAGAAGGTGAAAACCGCTACGTTCAGCTGACCCGTGCACGCAGCGAGCTTGAAGAAATGGCAAAGGCCAACCTGTGCGTGATCGAGGATATAGACAAAGGCTATCGGATCATGCCTCCACAATGGTGGGGACCGCGCAAAGCTTGATAGCAGGAGACACAAAACACGTTAGTAGGAAAGGTTTGACGCGAACACGTTAGTAAGAAAGGTTTAGCGCGTTAGTAGGAAAGGTTTAACACGTTAGTAAGAAAGATTTGGACCATTTTCCCCTCTGGTCAAAGGCGGTTCCCATGATCCCATACCCCATAAAGGGTAAAGGGACGGTTGCCCTTTATCCTTGTGGATAGGGCAACGTCCCGAAACAACTATAACTGTACACAAGGTGCATGAGGGACGCAGAGACCACGGTGCCCGTCCAGGGTAAGGAAACCTCAATGCCCACACGCCGGCCTCACGAAGTGACTGCCCGTTTGGGCGACGAGATATATGAGCGCGACATCCGTCCGCAGGTCGAGGCGGACCACCACGGGAAATATGTCGCCATCGACGTTGACAGCGGGAGTTGGACCATCTCCGACGACCTTCGGGCGGCAGCTAAGCGTCTGCGGACGCAGCGTCCTGGCGCGATTGACGTCTGGCTGCTCCGGGTTGGATACCGGGCACTGCATCACTTCGGGGGGCGTCCCATTCGGAGCGTCGAGGCTTGAATACACCTGAAGTCACACATCCTCTCTGATAGAAAGGCAACCTCTATATACCCTATACTTCTATAAGGGCGGGCAGCCCTAGGGAAAAGACCTCCTCGGCACGGTGGATGACTACATTTGCGGTGAACCTCTTGGCTTCTGACCAGAGAGAAACTGCCTTCCCCCTATATCTCCCCACACTTCTGTCCAAAACAACCTGATCTGCCGTGCAGATTTACCGTTTGTGAAATTTTTGACAATGTGGCTGCCGTCTGCTAAGCTCAACCTGACGCTATCGCACGATGCCAGGACGTCCGGCCAGGCTCTGAAACCCGTATCTTCAAGCCTGCTGTCAGGATGAGAGAGGGGCGAGAAGTGGGAATGGATTTCCCTCTTCCCCAAGGAGATCAAACACGATGGCGGAAATGAATCCGGTATGGTTCGACAGAGTTAGACGCGCGCAGAAGTTGGCCGCCGCCCGGCTCGGCGTTGACGAAAGTGAAATGCTGCCGCCTCGCGATGGCAGCGCGGGCGAAGCCGCAGAGCCCGCTCCTTCAACCAAAGCAGCGGCCCCGCAGCCCGAGCCGTCCGCTGTTGCCGCAGAAGCACCTAGGCCATCCCCGCAACCGGAGCCGGCAGCCGTCGTCGAAGCCGCACCGGTCGCCGCCGCAGAGGTTACTCCCTTTGAAGAAATCCCAGCAGAAGATGCTCCGGCCACAATTGAAGCGCAAACACCAACAGCCGTCCAAACCAATGGCAGCGCTGCCGCCGCAGACAGAGTAGCTCCCATCGGTCGCGCGGCCGTCCTCGAATCCTTCGAAACCGGCCAGGAAGGCATCAACCGGCGCGAATTCATCTCATATGCCTGGGGCGGCGCCTTAGGCCTTCTCACACTGGAAAGCGGTCTCGCCACCTACCAGTTCATGTATCCTCGCTTCCGCGAAGGCGAGTTCGGCGGCAAGTTCCCACTCGGCGAAACAACTGCCCTGCCGCAGGTCGGCATCGACCCGGAAGGCAATGCCACCGGCAAATTCTGGCTCATCAACACCGATGAAGGCCCGCGCGCGCTCTACATGGTCTGCACGCATCTTGGCTGCCTCTACAAGTGGTCGCCTTCCAACAACCGCTTTCAATGTCCCTGTCACGCTTCCCAGTTCAGCCGTGAAGGACACTATATCCGGGGCCCCGCATCGCGCTCTCTTGACCAGTTCGTGATTGAAATTGTTGAAGATGGCGAGGTTGTGGCGCAGACGGAAGACGCCGGCGACGCGATTTCTGCCCCAGGTACAAGCGTTTTCGGAGCAGAAATCGTGGTGAACACGGGGAAGCGCATCCGCGGGAAGCCGGCCGCTGCGTCGCCGGCTCGCTCTGATGTGAGAGTAGAATAGTATCGCGGCGCTTACCGCGGTTCAACTCTTTGTGCAAGATATGGGCGGTTCAAGGACAAAGGGTGAATGTCATATCGGCATTGCCGAACACGCTTTCGACCAGCTTGGCCGCTTCCGGGTCCCGTTGCGTAAGCGGTTCATTGCTTGGGCTGAACCACTCCGAAACTGCTTCGGCCCAATACTCGGATTCGTCTGTTTCGGCATACTCGCCTTTCCACAATCCCGCGGCCATAGCGTTTTGATAAGCTCTGTCGCGGCGGGCCCTGAACGAGCGGTTCAGCATCTGCTCTGAGTAGTCGATCGCATGGGCAATTTCGTGGATCAGAAGGGTATTGCACTGAAAGTCGTACGCCGGCGCGGCCGCTGCAGTATAGGAGAATCGTTGTGAATATCCGCCTGCATATTCGGGACCAAGCGACCAGTCCTTAAATTCGGGCAACTCCACCAGCTTTGTGGTGTAGTCGTTGTAGAGGATGACGCGGAAGTTGCTACGGACCAACACGTCGAACAGGTCGTGGCGAGCAGACACCATGCCCACAAGAATATTGTACGCCAGGTTTATCGCCTTATCGCTCACATCTGCGGGTGCCAATATGGGAACGCCGCCGGTGTCCAGATACTTCTTGTAGATGGGGTCGACTCCAAGAGACGCGGGAGGGGAAGTGATTGGGGTCTGGCCACTTTCCGTTTGACTTTGAGTTCCGGTATCGCCGGCGCTGCTGGTGGAGCGTGCCGGACTCTGTTCTGTAACGAGAATACCCGAAACCCAACCATACTGATCTTCGTTCACACAGCAGAACCGGTACCAGCCGTTCTGCTTGGAAAACGGACCATTGATAATCTGGCCTTGCGTGACGTATCCGATCACCTGATAGTCGGTGCTGGGCCCGGTACGCACGTTGCCTGTTTCGACGGTGACGATCAGCGTTTGCGAATCTGTTCCCGGGATGGGCCTGGGAGTCTTGGTCGGAGCCGGGACGGGAGTAGAGTCATCCAGAACTTCCGCGGTGGCCTGCAGGTAGGATAGCTCTCTGGAGAGTTCCAACACCTGCGTCCCCAATGTTTCGACTCGCGCTTGAAGATAGGCAATGGTTGAAATTACGACCAATACGCCCAGGACAGACAATATTTTCGCCCAGTTTTTGTTTGTGCCGTCTCGACGGTTGGTCATGTCGTTGATTCCTGCTCCTGGGACTTTGCGGGAATGTCTTCTCTGTCAGGCCCGCATCAAGGCTGGGGTGTAAGTAAGTCTTGAGGAAATGACTCCGATCCGCTAACCCCAGAGCAGCCATGAGCTCTGCCGTGCCCGTTGACGCTGAACGATACTAAGACGCACAGGAATGAAAGGATCTTATGGTCATTATAGCAGGCCGGCTTTACGGGTACCGGTTCTTCCGACTCAGCATTTGCAGAGATCCGGAGGCCTATAACCAGGAACGGACTGTTGCGGCGGCCCGAGGCTGGGCCTGGGTAACGACAGACCTGGTCGGCAATGCGAAACTTGCGAAGGGTGGTCAGGGGAGGCACTCACGGTGTCGGGGCGATGCGGCCACGACTGCATTCCTGGCCGTAGCCGGGGGACGGCGGCGGGCTGCCCGGGCGCAAGCGCGGTCGGCGTTCCAATATGCTACCGTGTAGGGGAAGCCATTGAATAAGAAAAGAGGCGCCGCATTCGATCCGGCGCCTCTTCTGACAGGTTGTTTTTAAACTGACCTATGTAGGTTTCTGTCTGACTATTTCTCCCAACCAGGTGCACAGGTTCGAGAAATGAAAGGAATTTGTATTGAACATCCCCATGATTTTTTCGTGGGCAGCGATACTGTCGCAATCAATGTAATAACCGTTGGATCTTAAGAAGCCGTCACAAACACCAAATGCGGTTCTCTTATTGCCGTCGATGAACGGGTGATTACCCCCCAGACTTTCCATAAGAGCTGCGGCTTCTTCTATTATGCTGTTGTAGTACCCCGATTGAGGACGGAAGATTGCTGACTCTAACGCCCCCCTGTCACGGATACCGAAGCTGCCTCCATATTCTTCAATGAGGAAATCATGAGTTGCTATGGCATCCTCGACAGTTGGATATACCCGACTCACTCAGCAAGCAACTTATAGAGTTGGTGGTTTTTCTTGACACTTTCTCGGATATGGCGCATGAACTCATTGTTTTGATCGCGAGATGTTTCAGACTTCCCATCCCGGTCTTCTTGAACGTCCCTGGAAAGCGCGGCAGGCCCAGCGCCATCTTGCCTGACATGCGGCCCTGTACGATCTTGCTTTTTCGACGATGGGGATAGGGTCATTGTCACTATCTCCTTTCTGAACGTAGCTTCCTTCATTTTGACCCTGCATCGAACTGCACACGCACAAAATACTTTGTACGGGCATACTTGTCAAGGGTTGCAGCGTCAAGCTTATTATGGGCAAGCAGAAAACCGCGCCTTGGCAAGAAGCAGAAGATCGCGGCATTTCCAAGAGTACGGCGCATCGGTTCATCCAGTTACGGCAAAAGCACCCTGAAATGTCCCAAGTTGGGACGTTTCGGAGCGTGCAGGCAGCCCTGACGGACAATAAGCAGTCGAGCGCGCAGCTCCGACGACACGCCAGCATAACCCGGCCTATCTGGTGTCGGCTGATGATCTGTGGGATTGGGAGCCGGGCGAGGTTTCAACCCTGGCCCGCCGGCTGCTGTCTGAGGAAAAGCTGCACGAATTCAGCGACAACGTGACAGGGGAAATTCGGGGAATCGTTTAGATAGTGCAACAAACAAAGGTAGACTTTACTAGCGATAGCCCCGGTCCCTGAGCTCTTTATCAAGAGCTCGCTTGCGCTGCTCCCGGTGCTGCCAGCGCTTGAAGTGCTTCCGTGCCCGCCGGGAGCTCCAAAGTAGAGCAACGACCAAAACGACCACTATAACAAGGTCTCGTCCTTCAAAATCCTCCAGCATCCCCGCCTCCATTGACCTGTGATCTGCCCCCGATGTTTGTATCACCCGTTATGTTAGTCCGGCAAGCACGGGGACAAGGTCGGCAAGCAAGAGGGCCTCAGGAGCCGGCGGTAGAAGGTCTGCTCTATCACGCCTATCCGGCGGCCGGCCTCAGCGACTGTGCTGCCCTCGGCTATCGCTATCGCTGTCTCTGCCTCGCTGAGCTTGTTGATCACCTGCTCGGGCGTATGTTTCTTCCTAGCCATATCTCCCCCTTTCTACGGCCCAATTCTAACATACTAACTGGACCAGTTTCTGGGGGGCAGGTCACCCCCAAAGTCTCGCAAAAGATTCCCAGGCCATCACCACCGCAAAATATAATGCAGAATTGTGCAAGACTCGTCGTCCATGTAGACGTTTAGACCTCCTGCCTTGTCTCGATCATCGCCACGTTTGCGCGCAGTGAATTGAAAACCATATTCCTGAATAGAACCATAGAACTCATCAGACCTGCCTTCCACCACCTCCTTTACTCGACGCAAGTCGGATCTCCTGGTAGGCCGAGAAGTATATGAGAATCTGAATCTTATTTCGTCAGAATCAATGACCTTCTCCTTTAATAGGTCAACCTGCTCTTTGACTTTGGCTTCGTCGATACAGTAAACCGATATGGGAACATGAGTGGGTTTGGGATTCAGCATGCTTTCAATGTTGTGCCAGGACAAGTAGGCGACAAAAGGAATCACCATAATGACCAGGCCCACCACAAGCCATTTCACACACGCTCTCGTCATGATGACCCTCCGAACCCATGCTTCCAATGATGCCGAAATGTCAACGAACCTGGACAGTCCTTTGTCTTTTCGTTAGCTCATCATTCTTCTTTCGCATCTTGTTCATCAAAAGGAAAGCTATCAGGATCGCGACACCATCTAAGTAGACTTTTCAGACTGTTATAAACATTCGGGGATTGTGGATCTCGGAGTTCGCTGGGATAGACTTCATCCATCATCCACATAATTACAACCCATTGCATCGCCGCCCATCGTCCTGTCGTGTAGGAAGAATCTGGTTCTCCTGATGCCTGACCCAACAAGCAATCAGAGATTTCAAGGACGACCGAGGCGTAGGCTTCGAGTTCAATGTCGGTTACGCCTGGGTCAAACTGTTTGAAAGCAAAAGCGAAATCATATAGGCCGGCTTGCATAGGTTGCTCTCCCACAACTACGAAAGGAGACGATGGTTCGATGCGTGGTTCAGGTGGAATAGGATTGCAAGCGGTTACGAATAAAACGAAAAGAATAGTGAGTGATGCCTTGTACATCGGTTACCCCTTCTGTGATGGATGGAATACAAGAACCTGGCCGCCCTCTGTTCCACAGGTAGGCACTTCGTGAGAATCTTCGCAAGGGTACCTGGGTGAACGCCATGATATGTCCCAAGTCGTTATTTGGCTTTCCTGCATCTTGACGCTACGCCCATCTGGCTCGAATGAATTGTCAACGAGCCTTAGTCACCTTCACAGAATTCTATTGCCCAGGTCAGGTTCTGGAAGGAGGGCCTGTCGCTATTTTTGAGAAAGTCCTCGTCGGACGGGTCAAGTTCCCCCGATTCGACTTTCTCGTTGCGTTCCATACGAGCCGCTGTCATTAGGATAGCAATGGTGTAAATGACCTGGGCGGTCATCTCGTTGTCGGTGTAAGTCCAGCTGCCGTAATCCTCTGCAGCGTCATGTACGCATTTCTCGAACTCTATCAGCAGTTCCATGTACTCAGTCGTGTCGTCTTGCGTGTCCCACTTTGCAAAAACGCTGGCGAGGTCGGACAGACCAGCCTTCGTTTCTGGCGGCGGGTCGAGCGGTGCTTGCTGTGGAATCGGCACGCAGGCTGACAGCGTAAGCACAAGCGTTATCCAGATTGCGGCAAGCTTCTTCATGTTGTTTCCCCTCTTTGAGAAATAAATTGCCGTACCGGGGCAACAACGCCTGCAGTGCCAGAACGGTTCCAGTAGAGATTGTTGCCAATCAGCAAGGAAGGCCATATATGTCCGATCCTTTCCTTGATGAAATGCTCAGGAAGTAATCGCCTGATTCTGTAGGACATCAATAAATCTCGTGTTTACGTGCGTCCGGCGCAGAGTACGAAGCAGCTCTTGGTCGCCAGAGATCTCCATGTAAGCAGGGTTCTACCATCTTCGCATTAGGGTGCGGTACCGTCACAAGCCCGGCCGCAGCCTATCTCCTGCCCTGTAAACTTTCAGGGACGTCTTGCGGTGCAGGACATGATTGTTATAAATCGGGGTTGAAAGAACGATCACGGATCGAGATCGTAGCTGCTTTGGTCCAGTAGTGGCGGCGGGTCGAAGAAGAGGATGTCGCGCATCCAGTTGCCGCTGGACTGTGGGAATGAAGGCTGACCTTCGGGAGCAGGCCATCTGTGCCACCACACGGTGATGCCGGGGGCTGGCTCGTGTCGCCTGTAAGAGCACGCGATTACATTTTCGTCATCGTTGTACGGGCAGGGGAAGAGAATCGGCTCAGTATTGAAGAAAAGGCCATAGTCAGAGATCTTTTGTCCCATGATCCAACCGAGGGTGAGGCCGAGTAGTACTGTTGTCAACAGAATGCTACGCTTTAGCGCTGAGTACATGAGAACGGTTGTGCGTCAACTGAAAAACCAGATTGGTAGTTCGGGTTCGGGTTTGTTAGGGTCGTAGACGCATATTCCTTCGCTGCTTGAGTATGGGCAGGGGTAGATAAACGGTTCAACAGTAGCGAACCAAAAGTAGTGGAACAAAATACTTGCCACCAATCCGACGCCTATCCATATGAACAGCCGCGTCAGTAATGAGGTGATGCTGGGCAGCCGGTCTCTTGGGCTGTGAGCTGTCTGCAACGACGAAAGCGGCATGCGCATATTGCTCTCCTGTGTACGTGCAGGTGTTATGGACAATCCACCTTAGCTGGTGGTCCAGTTTTCGGGGCCCACGTCCCCCTTCGCGTTGTGCGCAAAGGAAGGGATTACGGATCTGCGCGCCGCATCACGATTACTTCATAGTGGTAAGCAGAGAAATCCTGGATGACTGCTGCCTTCATCGTCCCATCCGGCGAAGTCGATTCTTCGACCAGGCGATCTGGCCATGCGCTGAATTCGACGAAGTTCGGGTTCTTTGCTTTCATCTCCGCTTCATCCGGGTGCCGTGGACCTCTCAAGACCGTCGATGAAGATGTGAAACCGTCCGGTAGCCGCTTTATCCGCTCAGGTTCGTTGCCGCTGACCGGATCATACAGCCACAAAGGATTGCCGTCTCCATAAATGCAGTTGGGGGCCCCGTCTCCCCTACTATAGTAAAGTTTGTTGTCCCCGCTCCATCCAAGCAGCCTGTATTCGCAACTGTCATAGAGGTCCTCTATTTCGAATTGAGCACGTCTGATTGCGCCTGCCAGAGAGCTTTCGGGCCGCGTGAGCCAGTTGACCGCGTACCCTGGCGGCGGCTCGAAAATTTCGAGTGAGCTGTAGGTGCCGTAGATTGCCGGAACTGTAAATGGTGCAATTACAAGCAGAGCCAATGGCACAAACGAGATTGTTCGCGCGATCCAGCCCCGTTGTGAAACAATCCAGAGAAATACGCATAGGGCCAAGCCAACACTCCAGAGGACAAAAAAAGGAGTTTGACCCGCATAAAACACCGCAGCCGGGAACATGGTGACCATGTACAAGGGAATCCCCACGACTGCACCGACTATGGGGGTTCTCCACAGCGGCCACAGCCAACCCAGGCCATACAGAACCCAGTCGCCATAGAGCCCCATCAACAAGTTGACGAACAGAATCCACATCAGGACCTTCAGAGACTTCGACGGTCCAGGAAATCGCTTGCCTGTCGCTGAGATGTGACTCATTGTGCCCTACTCATAGTTTCAGGATTACGTTACGTTCAGGCAGCCGAAAATTGTCACGGAAAGCTCATTCCACTGATTATTATGACATGCTGGAATCCAGGTCAGGGCAATCGTTTTCAACAGAGACACTCACCCCGCAGTCGAGGCCTGTTACTACATGTCCTGCGCTCTTGACGTGGGACAGTTCCGCGAGGACGTTGTACTGATCGAGCGGTGCTTGCTGTGGAATCGGCACACAGGCTGACAGCGTAAGCACCAGCGTCATCCAGATTGCGGCGAGCTTCTTCGCTCTGTTTCCCCGCTTTTGGAAATAAATTGCCGTACTGGGGCAACAACGCCCGCAGTGCCAGAACGGTTCCAGTAGAAATTGTTACCAATCAGAAGGGAAGACCATATTTGGTACCCGATCGGCTCTCAGTTCTGCCCAATCCCTCCCACCCAGGATGGGGACTCATCTACTGCAGGATGGTCGGTCAGACGAACAAGGCCCGTCCCGTCAGTGTTGACCATATACAGATCCGTATTCCCCTCACGAACTGAGACAAACACAATCCGGCTTCCGTCAGGCGACCAGGTGGAGTCGGCCGTTTCCGAAGGATCTTCGACAAGAAGGGCCGCGCCGGTGCCATCGGCATTCATAATGTATAACCCTTTGGTCCCTTCTCGCTCCGAGCGAAACAGAATCTGACTCCCATCCGGTGACCAGCGTGAACCAATATCCTCTCCAGGACTGTCGGTAAGACGGGTAACGTTCGTGCCGTCGGCGTCTATCGTGTAGACCTCGGGCTGGCCGTCACGATTCGAGCTGAACGCAATCCGGCCGCCCCTGGGAGACCAGAACGGACAACAGTCAGTTGCGGGATGATGCGTCAGGCGGGTGAGGCCCGACCCGTCAACGTTGATCACGTAGATGTCATCCCCGCTGCGATTCGAGTAAAACGCTATCTGACCTGCGTCCGGAGACCACGACGGACTTACATCCACCTTCGGATGGTCAGTAAGACGGGTAACGCCCGAACCGTCGACGTTAATCACAAATATATCCGGCCAGTTTTCGTCAGGCTGATCGTAATACGCAATCCGCTTCCCGTCCGGGGACCAGACGAAGGAGCCGCTTCCAGTGGCATCCCTTAACAGACGGACAACGTTCGAACCGTCGGCGTTCATTACGTACAACCCCGTACGATCGTAAGGGTGGTCAGAGAGAAACATAATCCGGCTGCCGTCGGGCGACCAGACGGGGCTGTAGTCGTCTGCGGAATGGTCGGTGAGGCGAACGACGTTTGAACCGTCGGTGTCCATGACATAGATGTCTCTGTTTCCTTCGCGGTCGGAGACGAACGCGATCTTCTTACAACAGTTGCGCGCCCGCCCTACCCCTGGGCCCTGCACCTCCGACTCCCCGACGATGGGATTGCAGGCGGTCAGAAACAGCGCGGCAACAGTGACGACGGCCCAGGACAAAGTAAGTTGCTTTCTGGTCACGAATGACTCCTTTCGCACCCTGAATCCCATAACGAGCCAACCCTCGAGGGGTTGCCCACGAGTCCGGTGAGCGCTCGTTCCGGTCCCGCAAGTCTTATAGACTCTTGCAATCCTGCAACAATATTCACAGCACACTATGACCGGCTATTCATGCCGGTGCCACCGAAGCACCTCCTAGCCAGTTTGGATGAGGTCTGGTACTCCGTGTCGCAAGCAGGGCTGGCGAAATGCCTGACATTAACTTGGTTCGCATGAGACGCCATCTTGTCCGAGCAGGATGTCAAAGGTCGAGAACAGGATGCTCGATTCGTCAGTGATGCCTGGGACCCGGCCGATAAGCGTAAGCGTGTTCTCCTCGTGAGAGACGTGCAGGTGGGCGCCGGCAGAACGCATCTCTAGCAGGTGGGTTTCATTCTTTTCAGGGTATTGCTTGTGTTGATATACTCCGACTCGAAGCGCGGTTCTGAACGGGCGGACTGTGGCCGGCGTGTCTGCCGATACCCTCCTTGCGCCGTACGAGGCATCAAGCGTGTAGTCGGTCTGATCGAATGTCTCGCTGGCATCGCCATCAAGGTTGATTGAAACAGTCCACATATATTCCAGGTGCATGTTTTCGACACCTTCTCTGTTGACCGCAATCTCTTCAGGAATACCTCTGAGATAGAAGACTGCCGTCAACGTTTCTCCATCCAGACTGGAATCCACACCGACAATATCGATGTAGGCTGGCAAAGAGCTTAGAACCGGGTCACTGGCGCTCTGGCCGGGCAGCATGTCCAGATAACCGCCGGGGCATTCAGCGAGTTGCTCTGTCTTCTGTGGTGGTTCTGATGCAGTTGGCGGCTCTGCCGGTATAGGCACACAAGCGGCGGTGAGAAGAGCGAGTCCGACAATCAAAAGTTTTCTGAACATGGTCCGGTCTCCTTAAACAGTTGAAGCGGCGCTTGGGCTCAAACAATCAAAACCGCCCTCCATTTCAGGTAGGGGCCTTGGAGATCAAGTAAGGTAAAGCTTACGGTGGGAGTGCCTGCATGCCTACTCGCTGCCGCCCGACCCGGACAAAACCTGGCACGCAATCCGCTCGTAACCGTGCCGATAGTCATAGACCTCAAACTCAAGCCGCGACGCTGCGGTGATGCCGGGAATCTCTCCGATGAGGGTGATGGTGTTCTCTGCGGGCGATACCTTGATGGCGGCGCTGCTCAGATGGGCGGCGCCTTGGCCGTCCGCGTACATCTTCCAGGTGTCGGCCTGCACGGCGTCTTCGATGGGCCGGTGAACTCCGCCGTCACCTCTGGACGGGGAGAATACGAAATGACTGGCGGACAGCGTGTAGTCAGCCCCCTGATTCCCCGTTTTCCGGTCGCCGACCAAGTCCACTGACACCTCCCAACCGTACTCCAACGCATTTTTCGGAACATACTTCCGGTTGAATTCCAAGGTCTCCGGAATGTCCCGGAGATGGAATACGACGGTGAGCTTGCCGTCGTCGGTCAGGGCTGTGCTGACCTCGGTGATGTCCATGTATGCAGGCAGCGCTTGCGAGACGGCAGCGACGACGCGCTGGCCCGGCGTGATTGCGACGCTGCCTAACCGGCACGTTTCGACGCCTGAGCCGGCCATTTCGACCCAACCGGCGAAGTAGTCATAGGCCCTGACCCTGAGCGGCGACGCCTCGGTGATCCCGGGGATGTCGCCGGAGAGCGTTATGGTGTTGCCGGCGGCAGAGACCTCGACGGCGGCCCCGGCCACAACTCTGTTCCCCGCCGCGTCCAGCCCCAGGATGCCGGCGGTGACGTAGCCCGGATCCGTTATCTTGGCCGCGGTGTTGGCGTCCTTGACGAGGGGATGGACGACGTAGCCGGCGGACAGCATGTAGTCGAAGCCGCCGGCGCCCGTCTGCGCGTCGCTGTCCGCGTCGACCGACACTTCCCAAGCGTACTCGAGCGCGTGCGCGGGCACGCCGGTCCTGTCGAAGGTCAGGGTCTCGGGAAGATCTCTGAGCAGAAGCGTGACGGTCAGGGTCTCTCCGTCGACGGTTGTCGTGACGCCGCGGATGTCGACGTGCCCGGCCGGCTCGCGGGATTGATCAGTGGATGCGGTGCGGCCGGAGGGCGCGGCAGTGACTGGCAGCGCCTGGCAGCCGAGCTCATCGGTCTCGCCGCGATACCCGTGCGTCCGGAACGAGAGGCGCGACGCCGGCGTGATTCCCGGAATCCGGCCGCGGAGAATCATCGTGTCCGTCTCTGCGGATACGTCGAGGCTGGCGCTCCTGAAAGAGCTGATGCCTCCCCCCGGCCGCTTTTCCCAGACACTGGCTTTGACAACTTCCTCTATGGGCGCCTCGGTATTGTCCCCCTCCTGGTCAGGCCGCACGATGTGATGGGCGGAGAGCAGGTACTCGAAGCCGTTGTCGCCGGTCTCCGGGTCGCCGTCGGCGTCGACCGACACTTCCCACATGTACTCCATCGAGTTTGCCCGCGTGCCCGTTCTGTTGAAGGTGAGCGTCTCCGGAATATCCCGGAAGCGGAGCATGACGGTCAGCATTTCGCCTGAAAGGGTGGCGCTGACTTTGGCGATGTCCAGGTAGGCGGCCGATACGTCGGAGAGGTCATCGGTTGCGGTCTGCCCGGGCGTCACTGCCGACTCGTCATCCGTACACAGGCTCGTGGCCGCGCCCTGGCTCGCGGGCGCGTCCTGGCCCGGCCCGGCAGGACATCCGATCCTGTCGGAACCGCTAAAAAAGTCGTAGGTCTTGAATGTAAGCTGTGATTCCGCCGTGATCCCGGGGATGGTCCCGGAGAGCGTTAGCGTGTTCTCTTGCGGAGATACCTCGAGGGTTGCGGCACCCATGGACATGAAACCATCCCCCCGGGCTTTCAAGACACCGGCCTCCACTCCGCTCTCGATGGACGCCTTCTCGTTACGCCCTTTTTCGGATGAGCGCACAAAGTGGCTGGCCGACAGCTCGTATTCGATGCCGCCGTAGCCGGTCTCCCGGTCGCCGTCCACGTCGATCGACACATTCCAACTGTACTCCCCATATCTTTCCGATATGCCGGTACGATTGAAGGTCAGCGTCTCCGGAATATCCCTGAGATGGAAAACGACGGTCAAGGTCTCACCGGACAGGGAGGTTTCAACTTCGGTGATGTCGATATGCGCGGCCTGCACGTCCGCGGTTTCATCGACCAGGGTCTGACCGGGCGCAACTGCCTCATCGGTATCACATTCACCGGGGTAGCTGATCTGACTCTGACTCTGCGAGGTAAAGCAGCCGATTTCATCTAAGCCGCCCGCAAAGTCGTACGTCCTGAATGCAAGCCGCGACGCCGTCGTAATGCCGGGAATGCGGCCGGAGAGCGTTAGCGTGTCCTCATCCGGAGATACCTCAAGAGCGGCGTCTGCAGCCGGCACGGCGCTCCCCGGTTCCAGGCTCCAGACTCTGACCTCCAGTTGGTTCGCTATGGGCGCCTTGACGTTGCTCTCTGCTGCGGACGGGGGCACAGAGTAACTTGCCAGCATCTGGTACTCAAAGCCGCCGGAGCCTGTCTCGCGGTCGTTGTCCACGTCGACGACGACCACCCATGCATACTCCAGATAGCCTTCGGATGCGCCTGTACGATTGAACGTCAGCATCTCCGGCACATCCCTGAGATGGAAGACAGCTATCAGAGTTTCGCCCGACAAGGAGGTGTCTACCCTGGTTATATCGATATGCGGATCGGTAACGACCTCTCTCTCGTCGGTTGCGGTCTGCCCCGGCGCTGTCTGGGCCGCGCCGGCGTAGCACCCCCAGGGGCCCATACTCTCTCTGTATGAGGGATGGCAGTCGATCTGATCGGCCTCGCCGGCGAACTCGGCATCATGGGCTGAAAATGTCAGGCGCGATGCGGATGTGATGCCGGGGATGAAGCCGGAGATGGTTATCGTGTCTTCTGCGGCGGAAACCGCCAGGTCGGCGTCCGCGAGACCGCTGGTGGAGCCGCCGGAACGCGCTTCCCATACGGCGGCCTCCAGCATCTCCCCGATTGGCGCGGTCACGTCGTCGGCCGTCCCTTCGTGTGATATGAAGGCGATATGGTAGGCGGTCAGCAGGGTATCGAAGCCGCCGGGGCCGGTGCTGCGGTCGTTGTCGACGTCGATGGCGACCTCCCATTCATACTCTTTGGAGCCCTTGCCATGCTCCGTGCGATTGAAGCGCAAGGTATCAGGCAGGTCGCTGAGATGGAAGACGACGGTCAGGACCTCGCCGGCCAGGGAGGTTTCGACTGCGGTGATGTCGATATGCGCGGCCGGCACGTCCGAGACGGCGTCGGTTGCGGCGTCGCCGGGCCTGAGCGGCTCCACGGAAGCGCACGGGTCGGGCGTTTGCGCGAGGACAGGTGTTGTTCCTGTGGCCAGCAAGATAACAACAAGAAGAAAGCGGGCAAGGTTCCTGATCTTCATTGTTCCTTCTCCTGAAAGATGAAAGGTGGCCCCGCGCCAGACATCAGGGGCCTCCCAAACCGGGAAGCGCTCGAACCATTGAGAGAACGCCGGACAGACGCCTGCCAGCCCGGGTCGATCCGGCTGCCGCGCTGTAGCGCTCTTCTCCGCTCGATATCGAGAGAGCGCCAGCGACCGACGGTTCTGAGCCAGCCGCGACACTATACTCTTGTTCCAGATGTTCAGATATGCCTTTGTCCTATTCTCATTGGATGACGAGCAGGACAAAAAGGTGTTGTTTTGCGTCAAGCGAGCAATTTGTTGGCCGAGTTCCAAAAGTATGTAATTTTGGCCTCAACAGTGGGCCTGCGAACCCGGGTGCATGGCGGAACTGTAATGCTGCGTTATCCCTCCAAACTCAACCGCCGGATCTACCTCTCAATCACAAAGGAAACCCGCAGCATCGCGCCTGCCTCAACCTCTGCAACATTGTTCTCCAGCGGGAAGGCCGCCCGGCTTATGAAATCGGCCAGGGAGGAAGCTCTGCATTGATTAGCGCTCATCTCCTCGGAAACAGCGATGACCTCCTCCCCGAGAGACAGGCCCAACAGACGCGCAAGACGGCCTGCGCGCATCCTGGCATCGGCGAACGCATCCAGAATCGCCTCCTCCTCAAGCGCGTAGCAGTCCTCCACGATGAACGTGACCTGCGTCGAGAGCAGCGCCGGCGCCTGCTGCCCTTGCAACGCCTGCTGCAGCTCCTGAAGGAAGGCCTGCAGGGCGTCCGGGTCGTCATGGACAAAGGCGATTTCACTCGTCGGGTTGGTAGGGGCGAAGAGGCTGTAGACGAGGTGTTTGGTCTCCACCGTCTCTTCCCTTATCCCTCTTTCCAGCAACAGGTTACGGACTTCCTCAACTTTCTCCGGTCCGAAGAAGAGCATCTCATTTCCAACGCCTGGAAAACCGGGCTGGGAGCCCAGCGTCAAATAGACCCGTGCAGCAGCAGGTGGCGCCGAAGCGTATCCATAGCCGGTGACGGTAATGCCGGGCCGGCCGGCCACCGGTGTTCGGTCATCAACATCCTCGTCCAATGCAGGCGCCGCGTAGCCATTTACGGGCGCAAAAAAGCAGGCCATCACCATGAGCGAGTTGATCAGGATCCTGTTCATCAGTTTCTCCTCCCAATTTTCGGCGTACATCCGACCAAAGGCGATGAACCGAAGTATAAACGGGAAAACGGAAACCGCCTGGTTCGACCACGAAGGCCGCGCCACCTCTCTGCCAGTGTCAGTAGCACGTCTGTCCCAGAAGCGTTGTCGTTGGCGCCCACGGAATCCGGCCTGCACCCAAATTGGTGGGTTTGGTCGTCACGTTAGGTGACGGCTCTCGATATGCTGGTCTAGTGATGGATGGAGCGGGGGTCATTCATGCGTTTCGGGCCAGCAGTTCAGGTTGGCGGCACTGACCAAAAGTGAACGCGGCGCAGTGGGGTCAGTGAGCTCTTCCCTTTGAACCGCAATCTGTTTCGCCATAGCTTTCTGGCCCATGACCTGTTCGTTGGCGTTGCCTCCGAAACAGAATGTACGCACTGTTGGAAAGTCCGGCAGGGACGCCAGATGGTCAGTACAACTGCCGACATTCTGTGTTTCGTCCATCTGTGTCAGGCGCGTGGCGAGTTCGTGAACGACCGTCAGGTAGGGATACTGAATGTTGGGCAGGTCGGATGCCTGGTTGGCATACATCTGAATCAGTACCTCCAGCTCCTCCCGGTTTTCGGCGCAATGCTGTTCAGCGGCCGCGAATGCATTCATGTAGATTACGGCAATGTGATGAGCGCTCATGGCGATACCCGTGGTCTGTGTTTCTGCGATCGAATGTGCGAGATCCAAGACCCCGTCATCCTCCATGGCGGACATCGCCCACAGCTGCAACCATCTGTCTGACTTCATCTGGTCTACGTCCAATGCTGTGACGGGATCGCCTTGGTGGTTTATCAGGATGGCGGGTACGCCGTCAAGGTATTTCAGGGAGTTCAGATGTTGGGCATATCGTGGTGGGATCACAACAGGCTCAGTTACGGGGATGGGCGCAAGGGATTCGGGGGTGTTGTCGGCGGCTGAACCTGTGATCGACGGACCAAGACTGCTCATCTCTACCGAACCGGCAAAGAAATCATACGCCCTGAACTTGAGCGGCGATGCCTCGGTGATGCCGGGGATCTCTCCCGAAAGCGTTATCGTGTTGCCGGCGGCCGAGACCTCGACGTCGATATCAGCCTCTGCCAGAACCCTGTAGCCCTTCCGGTCCAGCCCCCAAAGGCTGGCTCTGACGAAACCCGGCTGGGTTATCTCTGCCGCGGTATTGCTGCCCTGGGCGAAACGGGGCACGAAATAGGCGGCCGACAGCATGTAATCGTACCCGCCGTTGCCCGTTTTCGAGTCGGCGTCCACGTCGACCGACACCTCCCAGCTGTACTCCAGGGCATCCTCCGGCACCCCTGTTCTGGCGAAAGTCAACGTCTCCGGAATATCCCTGAGCTGAAGAGTAACGGTCAAAGTCTCCCCTTCCACCGCGGTCATGACGCCGCGGATGTCGATATGCCCGACCAGCGCGTGGGGACCATCAGCGTCCGCGGAGCGGCTGGAGGACTTGAGGATGACCGGCGGTTCCTGGCACCCGAGCTCATCGGACTCGCCAAGATGCTTGAACGTCGTGAACGAGAGACGCGAGTCCGGCGTGATTCCAGGAACCCGGCCGCTGAGTATCATCATGTCCGTTTCTGCCGATACCTCGAGGCTGGCGTCCCTCAGCCCCTCGATGCTCCCCCCTGGTTTCATCTCCCAAACATCGGCCTTTGCCACCTTCTCTATGGACGCCTCCGTGTTGTCCCCAGCATGCGGAGGCCACACGATGTGATGCGCGGACAGAAAGTAATCAAACCCGCCGTCGCCCGTTCTCCGGTCGTTGTCCACATCGATCGACACCCCCCAGCTGTACTCCATCAAGTTTGTCGGGGTGCCTGCTCGGTTGAAAGTCAGCGTCTCCGGAATATCCCTGAACCGGAACGACACGGTCAGGGTTTCGCCCGAGAGGAACGAGTTGACTTCGACAATGTCCAAATACGCGGCAGACACATCAGAGACCTCGTCAGTTGCGGTCTGCCCCGGCCTTATCAGGACCGCGCCCCAATCGCACACCCAGGAAGTCACACTCTTCCTGTACGAGTCATGGCACGCTATCTGATCGGCCCCTCCGGCGAACTGCACGTCATAGGCCTCAAACGCCAGTCGCGATGCGGACGTGATGCCGGGAACGACCCCAGTGATCGTTATCGTGTCTGATTCGGCGGAAACCGCTGGGACGTTAGCACGGATGGCACTGATAGAGCCATCGGAATGTGTATCAGAGAAGTGTGTTTCAGTAGTCGTGGTAGTGGAGCCATCGGGGCTTATTTCCCAGACGCTGGACTCCAACATATCCTCGATTGGAGCACTCAAGTCAGCCTCCAACAAATCCTCGATAGGAGTTCCCTTTTCGGGATCAGCCACCGTGTGTGACAGGAACGCAATATGGTAGGCGGACAGCAGCATATCGAACCCGCCGGGACCGGTGCTGCGGTCGTTGTCGACGTCGATTGCGACTTCCCATTCATACTCCTTTACACCTTTGCCATACTCCGTGCGATTGAACCGCAAGGTATCAGGCAGGTCCCTGAGATGGAAGACAACCGTCAATCTCTCGCCCGTGAGGGAAGTTTCGACTGCGGTAATGTCGATATGCGGGGCCGGCACGTCCGAGACGGCATCGGTTACCCTGTCGTCCGGCCTGATCGGCTCCACCGAACCGCACTGATCGGGCGTCTGCGCGAGAACAGGGGTTGACCCTGAAATCAGCAGGAGGATTGCCAGAAGAAAGTGGATGCAGTTTTTGATCTTCATTGTTCGTTCTCCCAGGAAAATGAGGGGTACCTATCCTGAATTGTCTCTCCATGCTTGAACGGTCAGTCAAAGATTGACGGTTCCAATTCGGCCACATTGACGGCTGTCATGCCGGAACTCAGTCTCATCTGCTGTCAACAAGAATCTGGCAGGCAATCAACTCCGAACCGTTCAGGACATCATAGGCCTCGAATATAAGCCGGGACTCTGACGTAATGCCGGGAATGTGCCCCGCGAGCATGATCGTGTTCTCCTCAGACGATACATCGATGTTTATACTGCCGAGACGGGTGCCGGTGCCGTCCGCATCCAGTTTCCAGAAGTCGCCCTCCACACCTTGCCTGACAGGCAGGTGAGCGGCCTCGCCGCTGGACCAGGGCAGCACAAAATGACTGGCGGACAGCGAGTATTCAGCTCCCAGCCCCATCAAACCGGTCTCCCGGTTGTTGTCCACGTCCACTGATACCTCCCATCTGTACTCTTGCGTATTTTCAGCACCCTTCCTGTTGAATTCCAGTGTCTCTGGAACATCCCTGAGATGAAACACAACCGCAAGCTCCCCGCTCCCCGTCACCTGTGTGCTGACTTCGGTAATATCTACATGTGCAGGCAGCGTGTCCGAGACTGCATCGATGACCCGCTGTCCCGGCCTGATTACGGCACTGTCAGACTGACATGAATCGACGGCAAGGTCCATGAGCGACGGAGCATGAGTGCTCATCTCTACCGAACCGGCAAAGAAATCATACGCCCTGAACTTGAGCGGCGATGCCTCCGTGATCCCGGGAATCTCGCCCGAAAGCGTTATCCTGTTCTCCTCGACGGACACCTCGACCTCGATATCGGCCTCTGCCGGAACCCTGTACCCCTCCCGGTCCAGCCCCCAAAGCCTGGCTTTGATGAAGACCGGTTGGGTTATCTCTGCCACCATATTACTGCCTTGGGCGAAGCGGGGCACGAAGTAGCCTGCCGACATCATGTAATCGAACCCGCCGCTGCCTGTTGCCGGGTCGTTGTCAACGTCAATCGACACCTCCCAGATGTACTCCAGCGCATCCTCCGGCACCCCTGTTCTGGCGAAGGTCAGCGTCTCCGGAATATCCCTGAGCTGAAGAGTGACGGTCAAAGTCTCCCCTTCCACCGCGGTCATGACGCCGCGGATGTCGATGTGCCCGACCAGCGCGTGGGACTCATCACCGGATGCAGACCGGCCCGGCATTACTGCGGACCCGTCCGACCGGGCATGGAAAGGGGAGGGAGGCCGGCCAATACCGAAGGGAGTAAGGCAGCCGATCTCCTCGGCGCCGCCCAGGTGATCATACACACCGAACGCAAGCTGTGATTCTTCCGTGATCCCGGGAATCTCCCCTGAAAGCGTTATCGTGTCCTCTTCAATCGACACCTCGATGCGCGCCCATCCGAGAATATCGATTTCGGGAAATGACGCAATTCCCGTTGACTTCAGATACCATGTACTGGCTAGCAGATTGTCCGCTATTAGCGCCACACTCCGGTCGCGGACGCCGGACTTGGAGAATGGACCTTCTGCAGCAAACAGGATAGATTCAAACCCGCCGACGCCTGTCTCCCGGTCGCCGTCCACGTCGATCGACACCTCCCAGCTGTATTCAATCGCATCTTTGAGCACGCCGGATCTGTTGAATGTCAGCTCCTCCGGAACGTCTCTGAGGTGAAACACGACCGTCATCGTCTCCTCCGAAAGGAAGGTACTGATCTCCGTCACATCCACATGCGCGGGCAGAGCGTCCGAGACGTCATCGATGACGCTTTCCCCCGGGGTAATCGTTCCGTCGACATCGCACCGGCTGGAGGACTTGAGGATGACTGGCGGTTCCCGGCATCCAGCCTCATCGGATTCGCTTCGATGCTCGTGCGTCAGGAACGAAAGGCGCGAGTCCGGCGTGATACCAGGAATCCGGCCGCTGAGCGTCATCATTTCCGTCTCTGCCGACACCTCAAGGCTGGCGTCCCTTAGCCCCTCGATGATCCCCCCTGGTTTCATCTCCCAAACATCGGCCTTTGCCACCTCCTCAATCGGCGCCTCCGTGTTGTCCCCCGCATGCCCAGGCCACACGATGTGATGCGCGGACAGAAGGTAATCAAAGCCGCCGTCGCCGGTCTCCGGGTCGGCGTCTGCGTCGACCAAAACCCCCCAACTGTATTCCATCGAGTTTGTCGAGGTACTCTTACGGTTGAAAGTCAGCGTCTCCGGAATATCCCTGAACCGGAACGACACGGTCAGGGTTTCGCCCGAGAGGAACGAGTTGACTTCGACAATGTCCAAATACGCGGCAGACACATCAGAGACCTCGTCAGTTGCGGTCTGCCCCGGCCTTATCAGGACCGCGCCGGAACCGCACCCCCAGGATCCCACACTCTTCCTGTATGAGTCATGGCACGCTATCTGATCGGCCCCTCCGGCGAACTGCACGTCGTAAGCCTCAAACGCCAGTCGTGATTCGGATGTAATGCCGGGAATGACGTCAGCGATCGTTATCGTGTCGGCCTCGACATGAACCGCCGGGCCGCCATCCCTGTGCGTAGTGGTCGAGCCGCCGGCGTGTTGTGCAATGGTGTGTGTTACAGTGTTGATGGAGCCGTCGGAGTCTATCTCCCAGAGACCGGCCTCCACCATCGCCCCGATTGGCGCGAGCAGGTCTGCGCCAGTACCTTTGCGCGACCTGTCCGTAATATGGTAGGCAGACAGCAGCATATCGAACCCGCCGGGACCAGTGCTGCGGTCATTGTCCACGTCGATTGCGACCTCCCATGCATACTCCATTGTGCCCTGCATAAACTCCGTTCGATTGAACCGCAAGGTCTCCGGCAGGTCCCTGAGATTGAAGACAACAGTCAATCTTTCCCCGGACAGAGAAGTCTCGACTTCAGTAATGTCGACATGCGCGGCCGGCACGTCGGAGACGTCATCGGTTACGGTGTCGCCGGGCCTGATCGGCTCCACCGAACCGCACTGATCGGACGTTTGCGCGAGAACAGGGGTCGACCCTGAAATCAGCAGGAGGATTGCCAGAAGAAAGTGGATGCAGTTTTTGATATTCATTGTTCGTTCTCCCAGGAAATGAGGGGTTCCCAACCCAGACACCAGAGGTTTCCAGGACCGGAAGGCGCGCCCAGCAATGAGTATGCGCCGGACAAAAACGTGCCGGCCCGCGTCGATCTGGTCTTCGCGTTCCGCTTGTGAAATGTCTCTCTCCCTATGCATGAACGGTCAGTCAAAATTTGACGGTTCCAATCCGATCGCAGTCACGGCTCTTATGCCGGAACTCGCTTGCCAATTCTTTCAGAACATACTTCACGGGTATTCCCACCACAGAAAGGTGTTCTTCGCGACACTTCGCGTAACTTAGCGGATCAATGAAAGCCGTTCTCCGTGTCCCTTCGTGGACAAAAGGTTGTTCTCCGCTCTCACCTGCCGTCAACAGAAACCCGGCAGGTCACCTGCTCGTGACCGTGCAGAAAATCATAAACCTCAAACTCAAGCCGCGACTGCGGCGTAATGCCGGGTATGTCGCCGACAAGCGTAATCGTGTTCTCTTCGGACGATATCTCAATGCTGAACTCTCCCTGGGAAATGGAAGCGGCGTGCGGGCGTCGTCGAACCCGGGCGGGCCGGATCAGCTGGGCTGGCAAGAGACGCCGTCCTGGCCGAGCAGAATGTCATAGGTCGAAAACAGGAGCGTCGACTCCGGTGTGATGCCCGGGACCTCGCTGATGAGCGTGAGCGTGTCCTCTTCGTGCGAGACGAGCATGCGGGCGTGGACGGGCACGTTTATCAGGAAGGTCACCCCCTGTTCATGATCGTGCTTGGCTTTCCACAAGGTGCTGCGCACAGCCTCCTGGAAGGGACGCGTTGCCGCGGGCGTGTCCGCTGAAACCCTTCTGGCGGAGTAGACCGCGCCCAGCATGTACTCGATCTGCTCGGACTCGGACGCCGCGCCGTTCTCCACGAAGATTTCAACGGTCCACATGTACTCGGAGTGAAGGTCCTTGACCCCTGCGCGGTTGAACGCCATCTCCTCGGGGATCTCCCGCAGCGAGAAGACGGCGGTCAGGGTTTCATCATCCAGGCTGGAGGCCGCGCCGACGATGTCGATATAGGCCGGTATGTCGTCGGCAACGGGGTCGAGCGCACTCTGCCCGGGCAGCATCCTGAGATAGCCGCCGGGACAGTCGACCGGCTGCGCGGACACGGTCAGCGCGGGCTGCCCCTGCGCCGTCCCGGAGACGGGCAGCGGTGTCGACCCCCGCTCCGATTCCAGGATGGCCAGCAGCCTCGACTCCCGCACCGATTTCGTCGCAACGGAAGGCGCAGCCGGCGCAGCCGTGCAGGCCGCGGCAAAAAGAGCGAGTCCGGCGAGCAGAATTCCTTTGAACATGGTCTGTCTCCTTACTCCTGCAGCGGGAGATCGAAGCGCACGGTCGTGCCGCGGCCGAGGCCGTCGCTGGAAACGGAGACCGTGCCCCCGTGCGCTTCGACGACGGCGCGCGTAATGGCCAGCCCCAGGCCGGCGCCGCCCGTACGGCGGCTGCGCGAGCGGTCGGCGCGGTAGAAGCGGTCCACAACGTGGGGCAGGTCGGCGGGGCCGATCCCGGCGCCGTCGTCGGTTACGGAAATCGTGAGCTGGCGCCCTTCTTCGATTGTTGCGGCGACCTCGACCTGTCCGCCGGCCTGGGTATGGCGGAGGGCGTTGTCCAGCACGTTGCCGAGCGCCTGGCTCATGCGCATCGGGTCCAGGTTGAAGGCGGGCGGGTCGGGGGGCAGCTGGAGCGAGAGCGTGATCCGGTCGATTTCCGCCTGCTGCTGCCAGCGCGCCAGCTCGGCGGTGAGCAGCTGGTCGACGGCGCAGGGTTCGAGGCTGAGCTGCAGCTCGTCCGATTCGGTTTCGGCGAGCCAGCCCAGATCGCGCACCAGGTTGCCCAGCATATTGACCTCCTGAACGATGCGGTCGGCGGCTTGTGACGGGGGTTGGAGGCCCTTGCTCAGCGCGTGGGCCTCGAGACGGATGATGCTCAGGGGCGTGCTCAGCTCGTGGGAGACGTCGTTGAGCAGGCGGTTGCGCAGGTCGCGCTGCGTCTGCAGGGCGGTCGTCATCTTGTTGAAGGCGCTGCTCATCTGGCCCAGCTCGTCGGAGGAGGTGACCGGCAGCAGGGCGGTATCCCCGCGCTGGGCGACGGTGCGGAAGGCTTCGGTCAGGGCGGTGACGGGTGTGGAGATGCGTTTGGAGAGCCAGGCCGCCAGCAGGAGGGCAAGGGCGACGGTCAACAGGCCGCCGGTGACGGTGGTGACCAGCAGGCCCTGGACAAAGTTGCGCGATTCGGTTGCGCCGAACTCCTTATAAAAGTCCAGGATGGCATAGCCGACCGCGTGGCGGACGCTATCGCCGGAAACGTTGATCGCCTGCTCACCGGTGCTCAGCGCATTCAGTTTGGGCGCGGCCTGGTCATGAAACAGCTCGGAGAGGTCGTCGTAGAGCTCATAGCCGTCGCCGACGTCGAGGAATACACGGACCTGGTCCTCGTCGGTCCTCTTGTGGAACAGCACATAGTGCTCACCCTGCAACGCCCCTTGCGCATTGCCCTCGATGCGCCGCACCTCTTCCCGCCCCGCATCGGCGAGACGCCCCGCGCCCGCACCGGACACGGTGACGACCAGCGTCTCCCAGCCGTCGGAGTAGGTGTAGGACTGGCCCAGCTTCTGCGCGACCAGATTGGCCGCCTTGCTGCTGAGCTCGCCGCCGAACGCGTCCAGCCGGTCCAGCGTGGCATAGTAGCCGATGCCGACGCTGAGCGAAACGGCGAACAGGATCAGCAGGACGAACGCACCCAGAAAACGCCAGTATAACGACATCATTCATCCTCGGTTACAAAGCGGTAGCCGGAGCCGTAGACGGTCTGGATCGGCTGGAACCCGTCTGCGGCGATCTGTTTGCGCAGGCGGAAGATGTGGTTGTCGATGGAGCGGTCATAGGCGTCGAAGTCGTCGTCGAAGGCGAGCGCGATCAGCTGGTCGCGCGTCAGCACCTGGTTGGGATGACGCATGAACGCGGCCAGCAGCAGGTAGAGCGTCCGGCTCAGCTCGACCGGCTTTTCGTCGACGGTGACGCGGCGGGCGGTCTCATCAAGCGTGATGCGGCCGTAGCTCAAGCGCTGCCGGACCTTGTCGTGGACGCGGCGCAGGACCGCCTTGGCGCGAGCGACGACCTCCTCGGGGTCGAAGGGTTTGACGACATAGTCGTCGGCGCCGCTGTCCAGGCCGGTGGTGCGGTCTGCGAGGGCTGCCCTGGCTGTGAGCATGATGATGGGGACGTCCGATTCGCGGCGCAGCGTCCGGCAGAGCTCCATGCCGTCGAGGCCGGGGAGCATCAGGTCGAGCACGATCAGGTCGGGGGCAAGGCTGCGGGCCAGGTTGAGGCCGGCGCTGCCGTCATGGGCGACTTCGACTGCAAATCCCTCTTCCTCCAGAAATATCCTCAACCAGTTGGCGATGGTTGTGTCATCCTCAACAATCAGTATCAGGTGACTCACAGCTCACTCTCACAACGGACCCATGCAGCCAGGATCCCCATTTCAAGCCCCGCGTCCGACTCTCTCTATCCATCTGACAGGACCGCCTTTGCTTGCCTCGATTCGTTCAGGTCATGTCGGAGGGAACTCACTCTTGTACATTCAATAATATACGCGAGATGTCGCGAAAATATCTCAAGTCGAGACAAATTCGCTCAGAAGTCCCCAAACCGGGTGCCAATGCCGGGCAGGGCGATGTACCGTTCAAGCGTGGTGCTATTCTCGTTGACCAACTGAAAATTCGGAGCAGTGCGGAGCGGCCCGGCGATGCCGGACAGAGGACGTTGCCCGACTACCCGAGAGACGGGGTCCTGCAGGCCTCGGCGGTTACAGGCGCGGGTAAAGACAGAACTGCTTGGATCTGCCTGTTATCAAAAAGCCACCGGAGAGCCGGCCGGTGGCTTTTCGGTTATCGCTTACGACTGTTTTGATGGCTGGAGGCAACTGCAAAAGAGCGGTATCAACCGGATTGACATGCGATACCGTCTTGTCCACCCAAGGAGTCATAAGCCCAAAACAAGAGGGTAGATTCACGAGTAATGCCGGGAATCTGGCCGGAGAGCGTGAGTGTGTTGTCTTCGTAGGAGACGAGAAGACGGGAGTTCCCGTTCAGATGCTTGTGTGTAAAATAGTCGTCTTCCAAATCATGCACGAATTCCAGCAGCATCAGATTCATTACGTCTTCGAAGGGGCCGGTTGTGGGCAGGGGATCCGAGGGAGATTTTTCTGCGCGGTTTTCGATCCGAAGCGTGTAATCGAAGAGTGAGTAGTCAATGGATATGTTTCTGACTACGCCATGTATGTCGATGTCAACATTCCAGCCATAGTCTGGGTGCATGTGATGAACACCTTCGCGATTCACTGTCAATTCATGTGGAATGTCTCTCAGTTGGAAAACAGCCGTCAGCGTTTCGCCCTCCAGGCTGGATTCTACTCTGAGAATATCTATGTGCCCGGACAACTCATCTGACGCGAGATCGCCGCTGCCCTGTCCGACCTGCAAGGTCATGTGGTCAGGGGCACAGCTGTTGGATCGTTCGGGCACCTGTGAGGACGCCTCCGGCGACTCAGGCGGGATAGGCACACAGGCGGCGGTGAGAAGCGCCAGTGAGACAACGAGCAATTTCCTGAACATGGTTTTACCCTCCTGATTGACTGAAGTGGGAGGCTGTCCTCTTCAGATCCAGCCTCCCACGGTTGCTCAAATCATAATTGCTGGCCCAACTCCTGTTGCGCCCCAAATTGCTGCTGCAAGATAAGGATTACACCGATCAGGCTCTCCCGGTCTAATTGCTCTGGTTGCTTTCGGTCCGGTCGGTCCAGTTTGCTCAAGTCTCTTGCCCTACATCATCCAAAAGCATATACAATTCGCTCTTTCTCGATACATAGGCTTAGCAGTTACCCTGAAAACCAAAAACCGCAGAGCTGTTCATCGCGGCCAACTCTTTCTTGCACAGTCAATAATAAAGGCAAAATGTCGCGAAAATATCTCAAATCGAGACAAATTCGCTCAGAAGTCCTGAGTCCGGACGCAGAGTGTATTTCGAGTCAAAACAGCAGAGGGCGTAACAGTGTCCGAAGCGAGGACGCCTTGGGGCGCAGGACGCGGCCGGCCGCACATCGTCGAGAACTCCGCAGCCTGAAAAAAATTGCCCTTCAAAAAATTTGAATTCCCGCCGACACAAGAATCGATATCGAGTAAACCGTTACGATCGAACCAATTTCCTCGACGGGGCAAAACGACCTCTCACCGGGGATTTACGGGGCCCACACGTTCATAGGGGGACGACATGGACATACGCGAACGCATCGCAAACGCACGAGTGGCCACAGCCAGCGGCTATCCACCCTGCCAGCTCACAGCTATACTGTCGACGACGAATGAACAGGGCGCATAGCAGCCTGTATCCATCTATCCCTCACCACCAAGTACATACACAGCAACGATAACTTGGCCGTCTCCACCACTGGCTGATCACGGGGAGAATCCAATGCGCCTGCAATCAACCACCGAAACGCCGAACGCCTCCTTTACCCTCCTCAAGGAGGAACTGAGAAAGCAGATTTCCAGAATGTCGCTCCTCGTCGCGCTGGCGCTCATCGGCACGGGGGTCGCGTTGATTCAGCCCTACCTCTTCAAACTGCTCATCGACACCGCCATACCCACAGCCGACATCCAGCTGATCGGCCTCCTCCTCGCCGGCATGATGATCGTGCCCGTGCTCAGCGCAGGCCTCAACGCCGCCAACCACTACCTGCGCGTCTACATCGGCGAAAGTGTCGCCCGGCGTCTGCGCCAGGAACTGTTCGACCATCTCCTGCACGTCCGCCTTGCCGATCTCGAGCAGTTCACGAGCGGAGAGCATGTCCATCGTCTGACTCGCAGCTGCGGCAGAATCGGCGAAGTCTACGTCAGCGAACATCTTCTGCCTTTGGCAATGAACGCCATCCTTCTTATCGGCACACTGGCCGCCATGACTGCCCTGCACTGGCGCCTCGCCCTGCTGGCCTTGCTCGCCTTCCCCCTCGCCTACTTCCTGACGCGCAAGACCCGCGGCCGCGCCCAGTCCCTCTACCGCGACCAATCAGATCTGTTGGAAGCCGGCCAGAGCTATCTGCACCAGGTTTTCCCCGGTCTGCGCACCATCAGGGCCTCCAATGCCCAGTCCTACGAAGAAGGACGCTGGCGCGAGTGGCTCACAGACCATCGCAACATCAAGGCAAGAGTGGCCTCTTTCCACGAGCTGATTCGCATTGTGCTGCCGGAATCCATCAACCAGGTAGCCGCCGGCCTCGTCTTCGGTTACGGCGCCTTCGAGATCATCCAGGGCAGGCTGACCATTGGCAGTCTCGTGGCCTTCATCGCCTACCTGCCCCGCGCCTACTCTGTCCTGCAGGCGCTGTTGGGCACCCATGTCAACCTGCAGGAAGCGAGAATCAACGCCGAAAGAGTGGATGACCTCTTCGCTCTCCCCCGTGAACCGTCCGGGGACACACTCTTAGCCCCTGGGCCTCCCATAGAGGAAGAGGATGTCGAAACGACCTCTCAGCCGGTTGGGGCCTCAATCGCATTCCAAAACGTATCGTTCAACTACGGCCGCGGCGACTTCGGCGCACAGGAACTCTCCTTCAGCGTCGAGCCGGGTGAATTCGTCGGTATCGTCGGCCCCAGCGGCGGCGGCAAGTCCACCATCATCGACCTCATCATGGGTTTCTACACGCCCCAGTCCGGAACGATCCTGATCGATGGGATCGACCTGCGTGAACTTTCCTTGGAATCGTTGCGAAGCCGGATCGGCCTCGTCTCCCAGGATACTTTCCTTTGGAACGCAACGATAACCGAAAACATCCTCTACCCGGGGCGCGATGATGCCGGCAGGAGCAGGCAAGCCGCTCGCGGAGCACAGATCGATGAATTCATAACCGGACTGCCCGACGCGTACCAAACGGTCGTTGGCGAACGAGGCATGACGCTCTCCGGAGGGGAACGCCAGCGCCTTGCCATCGCTCGCGCCCTGCTGCAACGCCCCAGGCTCCTCCTGCTGGACGAAGCCACCTCCGCATTGGATGCCCTCACAGAGCAAAAAGTGCGCGTTGCCATCGATAAAGCCCGGGCCGGCCGCACAGCCATCGTCGTCGCCCACCGCCTGACCACAATCCTCAACGCAGACCGCATCCTGGTGATCGACCGGGGCCGCATCGTCGAGATGGGCAGCCGCACCGCGCTTCTTGCGCGTCGCGGCCTCTTCTTCGACCTCTACCAGGCACAATCTCTCGAGTCAGAACAGTAGTGGGCGCAACGATCTTCGCAGCGAGGGCGCCCTGGGGCGCAAGCTCGGCCGGCGATGCTGCGCTTTGCTTGCTGCCGGCAGCGCCGTGGGCGCTGGGGCATACACAACCCCGGACGTAGCCGCACAGATCGACATTTGACCAACCAAGCCGCATAGCCAGGTTGACACCCAGGGAAGGCCGGGAAAGTCCCTCTCCCCAAACTGCCGGGGAGGGTCCTTTCCCGGGCGGCGGCAGACCGCCGCAACACCCCACGCGCCACCATCAGAGAAAGCAGCCGGCAATCGCACAGAGCCGAAACGAGCTCGACCACCACACAGCTGCGAATTACTGACACGCTTGCGGCCGGCAGTGCATCCCCCCGGATGGCGCCGGCTTTGGTGCTGGCAGTGTGCCCACGTTCAGTCCCTGTCTTGTGTTGGTGTCTGGACCGGTGCTGGCCGGCGCCTGCTATACGCCCGTCGACCACAGTTTCCAGGAGCGACCAGGGCGCACAGCGGACCGCAGACGACCCCCTGTGCCAGCGTCAACAACCCGCCGGCCCGGTCGCCTTTTATTTGCCCAGAGCGCATAATGTAGAGTAATACGGATTAGAATTCAGCCTATTGCCGCCTCCCCCCGGGCGCCGTGAAACCACCAGATCACAGGAGGAGTCCATGGTTGGAATCGAACTTACTCAGCGTATCCTCGACGGCGACATCGGAGCCATTGTTTGCGTCTCAATCCCCGCCGCTCTTGTGATGTGGTGGTTAATACGCATCTACATTTTCCCCATGTTCCCCGCCAGAAAGTGGAAGACCCCCTCAGATCCGGAAGAGCGCACCTACTTCTACCGAAAAAAGAAAGGCGCGGCGGAGAAAAAACCGCCCGAAACTATGCCCTAGCGCCCGGGCGTATGGCAAAGACGAGCTCGCAGCCGGCACCCAGGGAAGGCCGGGAAAGGCCCTCTCCCCAAACTGCCGGGGAGGGTCCTTTCCCGGGCGGCGGCAGACCGCCGCACACCCCCCACGCGCCACCATCAGAGAAAGTAGCCGGCATTCGTACAGAGCCCGCAAGAGCTCGACCACCGCACAGCTGCGCAAGACTGACACGCTTGCGGCCGATTGTGCACACCCCCGGTGGCGCCGGCCGCAGCCCCTGTGCCAACGCCAATACCCCGCCGGTGCAGCGCAACCGGAGAGTCGAGAGATACGTATGGTTGATATGGAGCAGCAGCTTCTATCTTTGCAGCGAGTGCTACATGCAACACGAGCCTAGAGGAAGACGACCGACAGATTTTCCTTCCAAATGTCGTACATCGTGTATCCATACTCCAATCGAGACCGACTGCCATGAACCAGACAACTACGAAGGCGGAGCAGCGCATGCCACAGGAACCGGCTGAGGAAAACGAGCAGACAGATCACGCGGCAGAGGAAGAACGGGCGCCGATTGTGGTCGCGAGTCAGATTCACAAGACATTTCGTAGCGGCGAGATCGAGGTTCATGCGCTGCGCGGGGTGGACCTGACGATCGGGACAGGCGAGATGGTTGCAATAATGGGACCGTCCGGCTGCGGCAAAACGACTCTCCTGAACACGCTTTCCGGTCTGGACAGCTTCGACCGCGGCCAGGTGACGATTGAGGGCACTTCGCTGGCCAAAATGAATGACTACAGGCGCACGGATTACCGCGCCCGGCGTATGGGGTTCGTCTTCCAGTCCTTCAACCTGCTGCCGGTGATTTCCGCGGTCGAGAACGTAGAAATGCCCCTGATTGTGAGCGGGATGCGGCCGGCACAGGCGCGTAAGCGGGCGCTCGAGAGCCTGGACAGCGTCGGGTTGGCCGACCGGGCCTCCCACCGGCCGATGCAGCTCTCCGGCGGACAGAACCAGCGGGTAACGATTGCCCGCGCGCTCGTAAATCATCCGGCGCTGGTGTGGGCGGACGAGCCGACCGGCAATCTGGACGTGGGCAGCTCGACCGATGTGCTGGCGTTGATGCAGCGTCTGAACCGGCAGCGGGGACAGACCTTCGTAATCGTCACCCATGACCCACAGGTAGCGAAAGTATGTGGGCGCATCGTGCGCATGGAGGACGGGGAGATCGTGACAAATGAGTAGCTTCTTCAGCTCGGTTGCCCTCTACCTGGCGCTGGCGCTGGGCTTGATTCTCGTCGGTGTGGCGCTGTTGTCGTTGCGCAACCCGATCATCGGCAAACTGGGCGTGCGCAACATTCCCCGCCGCCCCACACAGTCGATACTGATCGTCTTCGGGCTAACGCTCAGCACGATGATCATCGTGTCGGCCCTCAGCCTGGGCAACACGCTCGAAAATACGATTCGGCGTCAGACCATCGACGCCTACGGCCAGATCGATCAGGTGGTCTCACCGCCTTTCCTGATGGACCTGATCAATCTGGCCGGCGGCGCGGGCATCGAACCGGAAAATGCCAGCAGTCCGCAGAGCGCCGCGCTTCTCAACGCCCTCTCATCCGGCGATGTGAACGCCCTGATCGCACTCTTCGAAGAGGGGCTGCCGGGAATCTCCGAACAACGCTATGAGCAGTTGCGGGAGGAGACCGCGTCGTATCCCCTCATCGACGGTGTGGCCGGCTCGATCCTCTTCCCGACAATTGTACGCAATGTCAGTACGGGCCAGGGTGAGCCGTTGGGCTTCATCTTCGCGGTGGACGAGAACTATGACACCGGCTTCGGGCTGCACGACGTGGACGGCGCGCCTGTGAGCACGGCCGATCTGCGTCCGGGAATAGGCGATGTCTTCGCCGAACTGGTCGGGCTGTGGCAGAGGACCGGCGCGGCGGCAAACGAGATCGGCGCGACCCTTGGCGTGGGGAATGTCGGCGTGGCCGAGGCCGCGTTGGCGGTTGGCGCGGCAGGCGCGGCGCTGCTGGCGGATGAGGGCCCTAGCTTTACGCTGCGGCAGTTGGCGATCCCGGTGGAGACCTTGCGCAGCTTTGGGTTCGACACCTCCATATTCGATGAAAACGGCATTGAAACGATCAGTCTCGAGGGGTTGGGGATCAGCGACGCGGACCTGGCGCAGTTCAACCTGGACCCGGACGCGCCGATCACGCTCCCAACGCTGCCCATGCTGGGGGTCAACGTGCCGAACCAGCAGGAACTGCTCGGCGCGGCGACGGAGACGCTAAGCGCCATAAACCTGAACACGTTGGGCCGGGATGTGGATGCGAGGCTCGGGCAGTTCGGACTTCAACTTCGCCAGGGGGAGGTGTATCTGAACAAGCTGGGCGCGCAGCAGCTTGACGCTCGCCCGGGCGACCTGCTGGAGATATTCATCGGGCCGGTCCCTGTACCCTATCGTGTGCGGGCGGTCGTCGAAGAGTCCGGCCCGCCGGGCACGCTCGTGCCGGTGGTGATGATGCACACGGACGAGGCGCAGAAGCTGCTCTTCATGCCGGACAGGGTCAACAACATACTCATCTCCAACGAAGGTGATGAAGTCAGCGGGATGGTCCACACGCCGGCGGTGAGCGACCAGTTGCGAATGTTGTCTCTCAACGAAACGCGGCTGGCCGCGCTGATGGAGCTCCTGCGCAAGCCGGAGGTGGCTGAAGTCATCCGCAAGGAGAGCCTTGCCCCGGTCAATCCTCTATTCAACGACACCGATGATACACCACAGTTTCTGATTGAACTCGTCGGCATGTGGTCGCAGGTCACGAGCTTCGATACGGACATAGATGTGCTGGCAGCCGCTGTCTCCGAGTCAAAGAAGGCTGAAGCAAGTGCGGAAGTTCGATCTGCGCTCAACAACGAGTCGGTCCGGGCGTGGCTGACATCGTTGCCTTTGGAGAACGAGGACCGTTCGGCGGTTCAAGCAGGCTTGGCGGATATTCGCGATTTCGATGTGCTTGCGCCGTTGAGTAAACAGTTCGTCACGAATGTGGCCGAGGTGGGCGGCATTGCCTTTGGCTCCCTCTTTTCCAGCTTCGGCATCCTCTCGATTTTCGCCGGCGTGCTTCTGATCTTTCTGATCTTCGTGATGCTGGCCGCGGAACGCCGCAGTGAATTGGGCATAGCCCGCGCGGTCGGAATGAGACGCATCCACTTGATACAGATGTTTGTCACCGAAGGGCTGGTCTACGATCTGGCTGCCGCGCTGATAGGTCTTGGCCTTGGGCTACTGGTCTCGTATGGCATGATTGGGTTTTTGAGCGGCCTTCTGTCCAATATTGGCCAGCGCGTAGCCAGTTCATCCCTGCCATTCACCTTCCACTGGCATGCGGCGCCAACGTCCCTGGTCATCGCCTACTGCCTCGGCGTGATTCTCACCTTCGTCGTGGTGACGATCGCTTCGTGGAACGTGAGCCGCCTCAACATCATCGCCGCCATTCGCAACTTGCCCGACACATCGCACGGAAGAAGGCAGGGATATTTGGGGCGCGCGCTGCGCTCGCTGGCGCTGCTGCTGTTGCTCGGAGGTGGAGGATATCTGATCTGGCTGGGCCGCGAGTACGGGCAGACGGTCGCCTTCATGGGTGGAACGCTGCTGCTGGTCGGCATCGGTTGGGGTGGAGGGTGGTTGAGCCGCGGCTGGACGCCGGGCCAGGCTGTGCTGCGCCGGCGCTTGGTGAATACGGTCATCGGCGTGGGGCTGCTGGCCTTGTGGGCCGTGCCCTGGAGCGCGGTATTGGACACAGATCTGCCCTGGTTCAACGAAAACCCGGGCCTTACGCTCCTCTCCTTCGCTCTGAGCGGACCATTTATCATCACTGGCGCGATCATGGTGGTGATGTTCAACGCCGACAGGTTCGCGGGACTGTTCGTGCGGCTGGTCGGCGGAATCGGGCCGCTCACGCCTGTGCTGAAAACGGCGGTGGCCTACCCGCTGAGCAATCGCTTCCGCACCGGAACGGCGATGCTGTTGTTCGCGATGGTGATTACGACGGTGACGGTAATGAGTGTGGTTATCCGGGCGACGGAGGTGGCGACGGAGCCGAGCGAGGAAGAGACGGCCGGCTTCGACATTGTACTGTCGCCGGGTCTGCTCAGTTTCTTTGATCCGGTTACCGATATCAACGAGGAGGCGGCGAAGCGAGCGGACTTTCCCAATGAACAGGTGGCGGTGCTTGGCAGCGTCTCGCGTATGTGGTTAACGGCGCGCCAACTGGAACCCTCTGCTGAAGAGATGGACAGCACAATACGGACCGACATGACCGGCATCGATGAAGGCTATACCAGGCAGGCCGCGCAGCATTACGGTTTTCAAATGCGGGCTGCGGGCTATGAGAGCGACGAGGAGATCTGGCAGGCGCTGGCCGAGCGGGATGACGTGGCGGTGGTCACGTCATGGTGGGTGGAGAGACCGCCGCAGGAGCCGTCCGGCGGATCTGCTGACAGTCCTGCAGTCTTCGATGACGAAGAACCCTGGCCCTGGGGTCCCAGGCGGTTACAGGGATTCTTCCTGGAAAAGGGCGGTACGCTGCCGCACCTGCTGGTTGAACTAAGCTCCCGTCCCGACGTATCCACGTCAGGCATGAGTGTGACCTCGTCCGATCTGCAGGCCGAAATATCAGTTAGCCGGCCGGCCGGCCCGGCCAGCGGCGAGGGAACCACGCACACAGTGCAGATCATCGGTGTGCTCGAAGACGACGAAACGCTGGCCGAGGGCAGCCTGCAGATGAACCGCCGCGCGCTGGACATTCTCAACGGCGAACCGGTGCATCCCGCTCACTTTTACGTCAAGGTGGCGCCGGACGCCGGCGTGGGCGAGACTGCCCTGGCGCTGGAGCGGGCGATGTTGAACAGCGGCCTGAACGCGACCCCTCTCTCCGAACGATTCGCAGCCGGGCAAGCTATACTGCGTGGGATATTGGGGCTGTTCCAGGGCTTTCTGGCGTTGGGTCTGGTCGTCGGTATCGCCGGTTTGGGGGTGATCAGCAGCCGCACGGTCGTAGAGCGCCGGCAGCAGATCGGCGTATTGCGGGCCATCGGCTACCCGTCGGGCACGGTGGCGCTTCTCTTTGTGCTGGAGGCCAACTTTATCGCCCTTACCGGTATACTGATTGGGGGCATAACGGGCTTGATACTGGGCGACAAGACGATTGGCCAGGCGTATGATCTGGCGATGCAACAGAGCTTTCCAACGCCTTGGCTGACCATTGCCGGCATGTTGGTTGCGGCCTGGCTGTTCTCGCTGCTGACGACCATTCTGCCGGCGTGGCAGGCGTCGCGCATCTATCCGGCAGAAGCATTGCGCTATGAGTAGCGACAGAGCCAGTTTCACCGTTCACGCACACATGAACGTCAACGGCATTGCCGGCCCGGGCGCTTTTTATTTCCCCAGGGCGCATTCCGTCGCCTGCGGCGCCGGCGCCCTGGCCGTATAACAGTCGTTATAGGGAATGCCCCGCCCTCGTTCCTCGGGCGGTTGCACCGGCGCGAGCGCCTTTCCCTATAACTCGCTATTATACGGAATAAAAAGCGCTCTTCCGGGCCGGCAACATGAGAGGGGTATCCCCCTCTCAAACTCTCCCCTTCGCAGGGGGCAAGCCCCCCGCACCCCCCCACCTCAACCTCCATGACGCTGCAGGACCAGAAAGACGCCGGGACGACCATGACAAAACCACCTCACGCCGTACCGCCATCCAGCTTCCGCGCTACCCCTGCGGCGCCTCCACGGCTCGTTCCTCCCACGCTCCGGCGCCGCCATACCATCCAACAGCAAGAACGCGACACCGTGTTACCCCCAGGATCCAAGGAAGACCAACTGCAGGCACACCAAGACGCTGAACAAGCCGACATCGGCGCAGGGCACGCCAGCCCGTCAAGCCCCGACGGAAGACGCCGAGGCCGGCATCATTCTAATAAAAGCCGGCGCCCAGACCCACGATCGACGCCGACCAGGGACCGGCGGACAGACTAGCCGTCTCAACCTCCATTTTCGCCTTCTTGCTGTCTGTCAGAGCAGCCGACATGCTATCAAAACGTGCAATTTGCACGTTTTCGGTGTATTCCCGACGCAGCCGGATCAGACGTTGACGCTGCAAGACCAGCAAGACGCCTGGGACGACCATGTCAGAGCCACCTCACGCCATACCGCCAGCCAGCCTCCGCCTTACCCCTGCCGGTGCCTCCATACCAGCCAGCAGTACAAACGCGACACTGAGTTGCCGGCATGACTCCCGGACAGCCAGCTGCAGTCACGCCAAGACGCCGGCAGATCGACCAGCCCAACACCGGGCGGCCCTGCGCTTCACCCTCGCCCTCGCTTCACTCGACCTCGGCCTCTGCTTGGGCCGCCCAAGCGCGCAGACTGCCGATTGCGGCAGTCTGCGCCAACGCCAACACCTACTGCCGCCGCAGAGCGTCCAGGTATTCCGCACACCGGCGGCGGAACTGGCGGGAGACGACAACACGCCGCCATATGCCACCAGATTGCCGCTGCCTCTAGAGGCGCTTATGGGCTTTCCCAAATGCCGCAATTTGGGCCCGCGCCACCAGAGTAAATTCACGCCCAAAAAAATTTCTCGGGCCGCACACACACCGCCCCTTGTTGACGACCACGCCGCAATATTTCGAAATACTGCGCTAGATTGCCATTGCATGCCGCAAAATCGCCGCCATTTGTCGCAATGTTGAGGTGCCGGGATAAGGTATTAAGACGCCTGGTCATGGGCGCGGCGCGTCTCGTTCCGGCGCGCGTCAGACTCCAAATAGATCGTTCTCATGGCCTTTTTTTCTGAAAATCGCGCCTCCTAAACCGGTAAAATTTCCAATTTTGCGCCTAGATTCCCACCCCGATCGCATCATCGGCCCCAATCCGCGCTCTTGCCCGGGCGCGCAGAAAACTGACCGCACAGGACGCCAGTAGAGCGCTTTAGACACCCCTTCTAGGTCTACAAGCCCTTACATTATGACCCCCCTGAGGTGCCCTTGCGGGCGCGGCGAGCCGCGCCTTCGGCGCTGAGAGGGCCGTGCAATAGGGCCCGTTTTGGCCCTTCATAGTGATGTAGTACAGTGAAATAAAGAAGCGGCCGAGCGGCGCGCTCACGCCCCCGGCCCGGCCCACGAGATGAGGACTCATGGACACCCCACAGACTATCACGACCCTCAACGTCTACAAATTCAGACTCTCCCACGTCGCCGGCCCCGCACACGCGAAGATAGGATCGAACCCAGGGACGGCGGTGTCGATATTGATGCGGTGACAGCATCCATCTGTTTAGTGAACGTTGCACAACGTGAAGGGGTTCGGGAATAGCCCAAACCGGTTGGGGAGCGCAGGATGGCGGAAGAAATCACCGTACTATGGCAGGAAGCAGAGCAGCATTTGAGGGCCTTCGAGCAGTTGGCCCGGCGGACGGTCGAGGAAGCATGGCTGGCGGGTGATGCGCTGATGCGTATCAAAGAGCAGGTCCCGCATGGCGGCTGGCGTGCAGGCCTGGAAGAGCGGGGGATATCCAAGAGCACGGCCCATCGCTTTATCACTTTGCGGAAGCGATACCCTGAAATGTCCCAAGTTGGGACATTTCGAAGTGTGCAGGCCGCCCTGACAGACAGTAAGAAGTCGAGTAAAGTCGAGAACTCAACACCGGCCAAACGTCAGCCTATCCCGGCCCACCCGGTGTCGGCAGCCCTGAACGGAGGGCGGACCGTCCGATCCCGGAGGGTAGTCAGTCCCTATTTGGTGACCCTCGATGACCTTTGGGACTGGGAGCGGTGGGGGCCGTCGGCCATAGCCCGGCGTTTCATGGAAGCGGACGAAATCGATGCGTTCGGTGCGGCCATCGAGGGCGCGGTCAGGCAGTACATCGAAGAAAGCGAAACCCGCGAGGACCTGTTCCAGGCCTTGACCTGGTTCCGGCTGGCCCTGTCGTGCCAGGTCGATTTCGGCCCCTACGAGAACGACCCCGGCGCTAGAGCCGAAACGGACAGGCGGGATGGGGCATACCGGGACGGGGACTTCTATTGGGTCGGGGATTTCGACGACTTTTTGCGCCTGACCAACACCCATATGGCCAGACTCCCCCAAAACCCGTAGGGAGACAGCACCCCCCACAAGAAACTTGCCTTTCTTGAACATTCAGTTCCGCACGCCATCCTTGAGAAAATCCGAATTGGCGCTGACATATAATCTGGCTCCACCCGATCCCAAACCGCAGTCCAAGACGGCAGGCGCCCAGAAAATCCTGGAGAAGTGCCGCCAGACACAGCGCACACAGCAACAGCGTTGCTGTGTGCGCTGTTGCACCTGGGGGCATAGTGTTGCAACATGAAAGGTCCCAGTGTCTTCCAGGATGCGGGGCGCGCACGAGGGACGCATAGTGGTATAAAGAGGAGTGGGCATGACCCAGCAGATAACGGAGCTGCCGACGCTCTGGAAGGAAGCCGAGGGGCATCTGCGTGCATTTGAGCAATTGGCGCGGCGCACGGTCGAGGAAGCCTGGCTGGCCGGCGATTCGCTGCTCAGGATTAAGCAGCAACTGCCGCACGGCGCTTGGACGCCGGCCTTGGAAGAGCGGGGCATACATCCACGCCAGGCACGCCGGTTCATCCAGCTTCGGCAAAAATACCCGCAAATCGGACAAATTGTCCGTTTTGACAGCGTATCCGCTGCTCTGACGGACAGTAAAAAGCCGAAACCTGCACCAACAGAGCAGCCAAGACTCATAACGACCCCTGAACCCGCGGAGCACACGGGCCCGGCTGATTCCGTCGAGCCGGCGGAGCAGGAGAAGCCCGCCAAGTCTGCAGATTCTATCGTTTTTGCAAAATCACTTGAGGAGCCGAGGCCCGCCGAGAATACGGAGACAGTCGATCCTGTCGAGCCGGCGGAGGTATCGACTACGACTGAGGGGACAGGGCTAGCCGATTCCGAAGAGCCGGTTGAGGAACCGTACCCGAACGCGGGCACGGGGTGGCTGCGGCGAATTGAGCAGATTTCGTCGGGACCTAGAGGTATTCCGAAAAAGCGCCCACCGATGCGGCGACGCCAGCTCCGGAGGCCAGGCCGTCACCAGGGAGAAACCCGAGCGCCGGCCCGCCCGTTTCTTGGGGTCTGGTTGGGCCCTGCAAAAGCGCCGGGTGATCCTCAGCGCGTGGTGTGGTCGATTCCCCTTCCGAGTATTAGCTGGAAAGGTTTCTTGAACCTGAGTTCACAAACAGGAGACGAACCCTCACCCCCGCCGGCAGACCGGCGGCCCCGGGCAGACACCGATCAGGAGCCAGACCCAGAATCATCCCGATTCAGCAGATCGGCAAGAAAAATGCCCCCAACCAGGAGTAGCGCGAAGTAAGACGTCTCTAACCAATCCTTCATAGACCCTTCGGGCAGGCCTAGCAGTGAAATGACCCAATCTGCCGTGAAATGATTGATGCCGGTCGCTACTACCAAAAGTGTGATGAGACTTATGCTATGTCTCCATCCACGCTTCACTCGACCCATCATCTTTTCCCCTTGATAAATTCTCACTATCTGCCAGGCCGCGGAGCTACCTGAGGGAAACGCCAGGCGGAGACCGTTTCCGCCGGATACACACCCCAATCTTAGTACAAGCTCAAGCCGACGCAGACGCCGGCCCAGCATAGGCACTGGAGCCAGACCATCGCGCCGACGCGATGCCGGCACGTCCTCGAAGACACCGCAAGTCGTCGCTGGCCCCTTAAAGGAGATGTGTCCATCTTTGCCTCAGTCTGCACTTCTTTATCCCGGATCTAACCAGGCCAACGCCATCAGCTTGGCCCTGGCCGCGCTTTCCAGCGTCGCTGCCAAGTTCGCAAGGTTGGCTGGCTTGTCTACAGGGTCGCCCCTGGATTCCCACTTGCGACCCTTCATACTTCCCAGAGCTTCCAGTACACGGCCGCAATCTGGTTTATCCGGCTACGCTAGCAGTACCCGCAAATTAACCAACTTGGTGAATTTGGCAGTGTATCGGCGGCCCTGACCGGAGGGCGGTCAGCCCCTATCTGGTGACCCTCGATGACCTTTGGGATTGGGAGCGGTGGGGGCCTTCGTCCACAGATCGACGGATCATGGAGGCGGACGAAATCAACGCGTTCGGATCTGCCATTTCCAATGTTACAACCGCGTCTCGTGTCAGGACCTGTGTGAACCACACAAGCCTTGGGTTTTTGCCAGCTGTTGATACAGTATCACCGTCTCGATGCTTCCTCAGCGCTCACCCGGTGTCAGTCCGATGGTGGCAACTCTTGACATTCGATATGTTCACTTTCGCTCAGTGAGTCATACGCGTTGAAGATCAGCCTCGAGTCTGGCGTTATGCCGGGAATGTCCCCAATCAGCGTTATCGTGTCGGCCCTGGGAGAGACGACAATTGCCGCCGCCTCCATCCTTCTGAAGCCGTCCTCGATTCTTCTCGAGGTATAGGCTTCCACTTTGCTCTCGATGGACGCAGTAGTACTGCTGTCTGCGTTCTCTGGAAGGACGGTGTGGGTGGCAGACATCTCGTAGTCCAGCCCCAATTGGCCGCTCTCCTGACCAGGGTCAATGTCTATCGACACTCCCCAACGGTACTCGTGCGCTCCTTCGCCTACACCTGCTCTGTTAAATGCGAGCGTTCCTTGCACGTCCCGCAGTTGGAATATGACTGCAAGCGTTTCACCGGACAGAGCCGTGCTAATGCCAATAATGTCAACGTGGGTCGGCAGTACGTCAGACACTTCGTCGCCTATAGTCTGGAGTGGCCTGATCATGGCCTCACCCTGGCCGCAAGGGGCAGGAAACAGCAACGGATTCATGGAAAAGTGACACTCCAGTTGGTCTTCGCCTCTCATCACGTCGGTCGTAACGAAAGCGAGTCGTGAATCCGCAGTGATTCCAGGTATTTCCCCGAAAAGGGTGATCGTGTTAGCCTCGGCGGAGGCAACATAGCTCGATTCCCCGAAAGTGACATAGCTTCTCGACCCAATTCTCCAAACGTTTGACTCCAGTCCGTTTGAGACAGGGGTTATAACGTTTTCCCCGCTTTCTGACGGGTAAGCAATATGATGAGCAGACAGCAGGTACTCGAAGCCGCCTCCAAAGCCGCTATTCCTGTCATTGTCAATATCGATCTGCACCTCCCACCTGTACTCCATCATGCCTTCCTGAATACCGGTTCTGTTGAAAGCCAGGCTCTCCGGAAGATCCCGCAGATGGAATACCACTTTCAGTTTCTCGCCCGACAATGATGTGTCGATACCGGTGATGTCGAAGTGGGCGGTGTCAGCGTCTACAGGCACGTCGGACTTGGCAAGACTCCATACCTGCACGTCCGCAACGTCGTCTGTCACGGAATCGCCAGGTGTAAAGGCTTCCACGGAACTGCATTGAGGGGGGTCATCATCCCAGAATACCGGCGCAGAGCATCCGACCGAGTCGGACCCGTGCAAATAATCATAGACCCTGAATGTAAGTCGCGACTGCGGCGTGATTCCATGAACGGCCCCGCTGAGAGTAATTGTGTTGGCTTCGGCAGACTGTTCCAGCGTGGCGCTGCCGAAAAACAGACCTCTTATGTCGTCATCTGACAAGAGTTCCCAGCCGGCACCTTCCGTTCCATTCTCGATGGACTGCGTGCGATTGGTCCCACCGGTGGATGGGCGCGCGACATGGAAGGCCAATAGCGCGAAGTCGTTCCCCTCAATGCCGGTCTCCTTGTCATCGTCCACGTCAACCAACACTTCCCACACATACTCCATCAGCCCATCGGGCACACCGGTTCGATTGAAAGTGAGCCTGTCCGGCAGGTCTCGCAGGTGAAATACGGCAGTCAGATATTCGTCCCTCAAAAAGGTATTGACTTCAGTAATGTCGATATGCGGCGGCAGCGAATGCGAGATATCATCGATCGCGGATTGACCGGGTAGGATAGAAACCTGGCCGGATCCGCAGTCGCCAAGTGTCACAGGCTCGCCGATAGCTGGAAAGCATCCTACCTGATCGGATCCGCCCAGCGCATCGGTGCTTCTGAATGCAAGCCTCACCTCAGGCCTCAGCCTTGGTACGCCCCCGGTTATCGTGATCGTGTCCCCTTCGGCAGACAGCTCGACTTTGGCATCCAGGACGGGTTTCGGCCCGTCGATGTCCAGGGACCAGGTGCTTGCCTTCAACTTGCCCCCGTTTCCCTCCTCGGACACCGTATGATAGGCTGACAAAAGGTATTCGAAACCGCCCATAAAGCCGGTTCCCGGGTCGCTGTCCAGATCCACCCACACCTCCCAACTGTACTCGATTGAGCCCGGTGCAACACCTGGTCTGTTAAATGTCAGGGGCTGCGCAAGGTCTCTCAGGTGGAAGACCGCAGTTAGTATCTTCCCGCCTGAGATGGCAGTGCTGACTTGGGCAATGTCCGTATGGGCGGCCAGTTCGTCGGAGAGGTCGTCGGTCACGGTATCACCCGGCCTGATGACCTCAGCAGAACTGCAGGCGGTTGGCGTACTGTCCGCAACCGAGCCCTGCTGGGCAGTAGCGCTTCCAGGCGCAAGAACCAACAACAACAGGAGTAGAAAGACAGGGGTAAATCTCTTGGTCTTCATTGATGGATCTCCTGAAAGATTGGCCGGCTAGAAATCCGGACGAAGTGGTCAAGATGAACAGAAAGAGTATGAGGTCTGCCTTAACCGTTATTCGTCTTGTTCGACTTTTCGAATTAGCTGTTCAATATCGGCTACGAATAGAGACAGGGAGCGGCTTGGGCAGCGGCGTGCGTCCGTCTAAGATGACTTCCAGCGCCCCTTCCTTAACCAGTGTCGGGGACACGGCTCCAGCCACTACAGGGCGCCGGCCTGAATGCCCTTCGTATACCGGGCGACCGCTACGAATTGCAAGGTCCTAGTGCCCTCAAGCGCGTTGAGGCACTCTAAGGACTTCCTGCGCGGTTGAATCTTCTTGATCCGCCCGCAAACGGGCCAATTATTTCCATGTGGCGATCTCGTCTGCCGCGGCTAGCCACATTCTTGTTGTCAACCCTTTTGCCCTTGCCGTCGCTTCCACTTCCGGCGCCGTACGCTTGTCTGCGCTCACTGTGGCCCTTCCTGTTTGGCGCTTAGGTAGTCCATAACTTGCGCCGCAATCTCTCTGCTTGGTTTGGCCGGCGCCGTGGACGCTTCCGCCGCTTGCATGGCCGCGGTCGCCGTCGGATAGTTCCTGCCCCGCCCAGTCTCTTGTCCTTGCAGAGTGCGTACAACGAATGCCCACAGGCCGGAACGCTCCAACGACACAACCGCCGCCCGCGTGCGATTGGCAAGCTCGCTGTTGATGTAATCCCCGCGCCGCGTCAATCGCCATCCCCGCATTGTTCCCTCCTGGTGCTTGCCGACGCGGCCGGTCGTCGCTCTCTGTTAAGCCGTGAGTCCCGCCCCTGGCCGGCGCTGTTTCAGAATCTGGCCTGTCTCACAGAAACGCCCGCGTCCGGCTATGGTACGATAAGGGTTATGAGCGAGGCAACTGTCCGGCATATACCAGGCCTTCAGGCCCTGTTCGATCCCTTCAATCAACATTGGTTACTGGACACAGGACGACACTTGGCCGCCATCACGCAAAAAGCGGGGCATCGCCTACACGACCGTAAACCGCTTTATCCCTAAATGCCAGCAGTACCCGCAAATTAACCAAGTTGGTGAATTTGGCAGTGTGTCGGCGGACCTGACCAGAGGGCGTACGGTCCGACCCCGGAGCGTCCCTTTCTGGTGACACTTCTTGAACTTTGTGGTAGAACCACAAAGGCATAGGTCACTTCGTCCGACCACGAATGGACCTCAACGCACATTACCTGTCGAGGAGATCGCCTGTCATGGTTCAGTTTCGCCAGATGACGCCGGGTGGACAAGCTGCATCAAACGCCCGCTTATCTGGAATACACGGACTCATTCCAGGAGAGCATATCTCCGCGAAAAGCGCTGGTCTCTACCGCTTCCTGACTCGGGGACCAGCACGCGTTTTACTGCGTGCTGGAATGATAGAGGTATTGGAGTCTTCAAGCGATGTAACGGAGATTCCCATCGGCTCTGTCGACGCACTCTCGGTTCATCGATCATGGTTTCGATATCGGCTGACGATCCGCTTAGACGACGGAACAGAGTGCTCGATCGGCGGTCTGGATGAGCGGGATGCCAGACGAATCCGCGATGCAGCGTATATAGAGGCTGCTCGCCTGGCATCGGCACTGCGCCGGCGGCTCATGCCACTCGACAGGCGACTGCGCAAGCTCCAAAGTGGCGACCGTTATGTTCGACACTCCGATATCGGTGAGTTCCACGCCGCGCTCACGCTGGTGACAAAGCAGTGCCGTGGTCTTGTTCAGAAATATCTGAATCGTGAGGCGTGGCAGGCGCATAGTCGGCTTGCTACGTTCGAACTTGCTGGGAAACTGGAAGCAGCGCGGGAGCGAGCGAATGATCGCTTCATTGCCGCCAGTATCCCAAAGGTGCATGCAGTGACATTCCCTTATCCTATGTCGGATGAACAGGCCGAGGCAGTCGCTACTGATGAGGACGTAACGCTTGTGCTCGCGGGCGCGGGGACAGGCAAGACCAGGGTTGTCGCTGGCAAAGTTGCCCATCTCGTTCAGAACGAGGCTGTCCAGCCGCAGGAAATTCTTGTGCTGGCATTCAACAGAGAGGCGGCTGAGAACATCCGCGGGCGGCTGAAGGACGACCTCGCCACAACAGAAGTTAGGACATTCCACTCTTTTGGACGCAACGTCATTGCAGGGGCAGAAGGGGGTGCGCCAACCATCTCAAAGTTGGCAGAAGATGAGATGGCGCTGACCAAGGCAATTGATGGCATCATCCAAGATATCCTGCAAGATCCCCAGAAGTCACGCGCCTTGATCGATTTTGTATCTAACCTTCTGACACCCTATCGACCGGCTTACGACTTCGATACGCCCGCTGAATACAAGGAATACGTCCGCAACGCCGAGCGGCGAACGCTTTCGGGGGATTTGGTTAAGAGCTTGGAGGAGTTGGCGATCGCGAACCTTCTGACGGAAAAGGGCATCGAGTATGAGTATGAGAAGCCATACGAAGTGTCGACCGCCACAAAGGGATTCGGTCAGTACCGGCCGGACTTCTTCCTCCCGTGCCACAATATCTGGATTGAGCATTTCGCTTTGGACAAGTCGGGTCATCCGCCAAAGGGCTGGCCTGCTTATCTTGAAGGTGTAGAGTGGAAGAGGCGCACTCACGAAAAACACGGCACGCGGCTCATCGAAACATATAGCTGGCAACATGAAAAGGGAGTGCTACTGGAGACGTTGCGAGCGAAACTCGTGGAAGCAGGAGTCAAGTTCCACCCAATTCCACATGAAGAGTTGGTCAAGAAACTGGCAGAGCAGAAGTGGCGGATTTCAAGGCTGGCCTATCTCTTGAAGATGTTCCTGAACCATGTCAAAACGAACGGTCTGACACTCGATGAACTACCTAGTCGCGTGCGAGGCGACCAGCGGCGTAACAAGCTCTTCCTCGATGTTTTTGAACAGGTGAATGAGCGCTACGAACAGTTGCTCGTGGACGAGAAAGCGCTGGATTTCCATGACCTTATCAATCATGCCGCATGTCACATTCGGGAAGGGAGGTGGGAACATTCCTATCGGTATGTGCTGGTCGACGAGTTCCAGGATATTTCGGCTGGGCGGATGGCGCTGCTTCAGAGTCTTAAACGCCGTGGCGTGGCATATTTTCTTGTCGGGGACGACTGGCAGTCGATCTATCGCTTCACGGGAAGCGACGTGGGCCTGCTGCGAGATTGCGGCGACTACCTCGGCCACGTAAAGAGGCGAACTCTGAGCCAGACTTTTCGCTTTGGAGACCACGTCGGCGGCCCATCTACGGCGTTCGTGCGTCGCAACCCGGCACAGACGCAAAAGACGTTGCGAACCAAACCCGGGAACGGTGTTAAGGATCATGGAATCTGCGTTGTCGCCGGTGGCGATCCTGGGCACGCAATGCAGGACATCAACACTAAGACAGGGGGTGAGGCTCCTTCGGTGCTCGTGCTGGGGCGCTACAACGACAGCAAGAAAGGTCTCGCTGGCAAGTGGATGAACTATTTCAGCACTGTCCATAAAGCAAAGGGGTTGGAGGAAGACTACGTAGTGGTGCTTGACCTCAAGGATGATCGTAGAGGATTCCCGTCTCAGATTGAAGACGATCCGTTGCTGGAACTCGTTCTGCCCTCTGCCGGTGAAGGTACCTACCCATTCGCAGAAGAGAGGCGCCTTTTTTACGTAGCGATGACGCGCGCGCGTCGGGGTGTCTATCTGGTCACAGACCCCGAGCGGCCATCGGCGTTTGTCCTTGAGTTGCTCCGCGAGTCCGGCGGTCTACAGAAAATAGGCGAGTTTCCTCCGACAGGTCCTTCCTGTCCCCGTTGTCTCAGCGGACATTTAGTTCCATCCAAGACCCAAAAGAATCTTCGCTGCTCCAATTATCCTTATTGTCGGCATCTCGCGCCGCGCTGTCCCGGGTGTAACGTTGGATATGCATTGATCAAGGACCAGAAGACATGTGTGTGTACAAACCCGGCATGTAGTTTTCATCCGATGGTCTGCCCCGAATGTCATATCGGCGTCCTGGAACAGAAACACTCCAAGTTCGGTCCTTTCTTGGGTTGCAGCGAGTTTCAGTCGGTGCCCCCGTGCTCCTACACAAAAGATGGCTCTATATCAACCATAGTCGGCGGGGGCATTCCGGGCCAGTGATGTAGGTGGTGTTTTTTGTGGGAAAGGTCCTAGCCGCCAAACTGATTCCGCTGCCGCAACATTGCAACTGCAGGTGTGGCCGGGCAGTGTGAAGGTTGGGCATGTGGCGCTTCGCGCCGGCGCGCTCCGATTCCGGCCAGGAGCGACCAAAACGCGCCGTGCCGGACCATGCCCGCCTATCCTGCTCCTGCTTTTCTCTGGGGAAACTGTGTCTGTGTGCGGTTGCTGCCGAGGGGTGAGATTAGAGAGGCCGACATCCCAAACATCAAGCTCGACAGCTCATGAATTTTGTGTCGTCATCCAAAACTTGACTCCCCCATCACTAACAACAACTACTCCACACCTGCACACGAACCACGACTCCGAAACTCAGCCTCGATAACGTTATGCACTGCGCGGGCCTCCGACTCGGCGCGAACCGCATCGGCAGCCGAAGGCTCCGGCCACTCGCCGGGATATCTGGCCTGTACTGCCCACCCGGTCAACTCAGCCAGATCAGCCTGAACGGGCCAGCTGTCCGGCAGCAGATTGCGCAGTGCGTTCAGGTCATGGGTGAATGGGAAATCGATCCCCTCGAGTACCAAAGCCGCCTTCAACGCCCTTTCCGCGGCCTGCTGCGAGTGCCAGCAGACGTGACGCGGGGCAGACGAGCGTTCCGCCAGCAGCCGCCGGGCGGCATCGAGGTCCTCGGCCGCGAAGCGCAGCCAGCGCTGGGCCTCCTGCACGACGAGTTCAGCGTCGTTCATACACGACCTTCCCCTCGCGCAGCGCCGCACGCAGAACGCTGCCGACGACGTTGCCGCGGCGCGCGATCTCGTCCGGCGTGGTCACCACGATATCCTTGCTGACGGTGAGGTCGCCCAGGGACCGGCTCATTTCGACTGCTGCGCGACGCTTGTCCTCCACCTCGTCCATGACGACGAGCAGGTCGACGTCGCTCCAGCGATTGTCGGTGCCGCGCGCGCGTGAGCCGAAGAGCAGAATACGCGCCGGCTGGAAGCGGGCGACGATGCGCTCTACCATGGTATCGACGATGGCTTGGTTGGTCACAGTGCGCCCCTGGACTGGCCGGGCAAAGTTGCCTGTCCCGCGGCGTTGACCACAACGCGCCAGACAGGCGATCTCCGGCCAACGCTGTACCAGGACATTATACCCCAAGGCAGATTGGGCGCGGCGTTTCAGTTCGAAGATGCGGTAGGCCAATTCGCGCGCGGCCCATATCTTGGCCTGCAGTTGCGCAGCCCCACCTCGTCGCCCTGACCACGCCCGCGACGTAGGTAATGGATCATCTCCCGGATGGTGCGTCGGCGGTTTCCTCGTACACGCGAGGACAGGCCTTTCGACGAATCTCTGGTGAAATTCAGGTTTGTAATACTTATGTAACCGTTTTCGCCCGATCCGCATTTGGCATGTCCGGACAAATGTGCTATGCTGATATTATAACCACATAAAAATGACCCGGCGCGACGCCAATCGCCCGGGTCCGGACCACGAGGATATAGCTCATGGCCACCACGATTGTACCCCAACCAGTATTTCAATTTCAAAGCGGCGTCGCGCCTCGGGCATCCAGCCCGGTGTTTTTGCGCGCCCAGAGCCCACAGGAGGCACCATGACAGACAAGATTTACGGCCCCAACTACCGCGTCGCCCGCGGGGAAGCGTTCGCCCGTTCCGGGGGGATCTGCCAGGGATGCGGTATGGCGCAGGCGACCGAGGCGCATCATTGGACATACGTACCCGACGAGGAGGTGACGGGAGACCATCTTATTGCTGTTTGCGGCGTGTGCCATTTTCTATTCACGACATTGCGGCGCCAGCTGAGTCGGGGCGCCGACCGGTTCGAACTTCACAGAAAACTTGAGGAGGCAATCGCATCATGCAGTACAGAATCACAGTCAGCGGGGTTAGCCCGATCATCCACCACAACGGGGCAGCCGGGCTTGACACCCGAAGTGCTGTCAGCCGTGAAATCGCAACGATCGCGGCCAAGCGCGGCGGCAATCGCACCGAGCCCGACGACGACCGGCTTCGAGTTCTCGAAGCCCAACGCGCTCTTTGGCTCGACGAGAGCGGAGCGCCTGCGATCCCAGCGACGGCTATCCGAGCAGCGATCGAAGCCGGGGCCCGCAAGCGAAAACAAGGACCGCAAGTCAGGGGCGGGTTGATGGTGCTGAGCACTGCATTCACTTATGACACAGAGAAGTACGGCACCGGCGTCGAGGAGCTTGGCCGCACGACGCAGTACACCGTACCGGTTGTTGTGAAAAACAGTAGAATTCTGCGAACGCGGGCGAAGTTTGATCCGCCCTGGTCCTGCACGTTTGTAGTGGATGTAGATGATGAGCTGATCGACCAAAGCCAGCTGCTTGAGTGGTTGGACATTGCCGGCCGCCAAATTGGGCTCGGGGACTGGCGTCCGGAGAAAAGCGGTATGTTCGGCCGGTTCGCTGAATCGGATATCGAAAGAGTTGACTCGGCCGAGGAACGGCATGGTATGGCATAGAAGGGCATGGAGATCGAGGCCTGGCTGGGTGCGGTTTGGCAAGGCAGGGCTTGGGAAGTAGAGCGAAACGCTCCGGGCACGGCTTGGCATGGTGGGGCAGGGAACGGCTCGTCTTGGCGTGGTAAAGCATGGCAGGTCCCGGCAAGGCTTAAGTAGCACCGAGAGGGGCAGGCATCATCGCCTGCCCCTCTCTTTATGCAAAACTCAAGGACGCAAATTTCGGGTCGTCAGCCAAGTTGCATGCGGAGCCTGTGACATCGACTCAGTTGATGACCTCGAACAGGTTGCGGGCGTGGCGATTGCCGGACGGTCCGAGCATGCGCATCAGGCTCGTGGGCGGCTTGTTCGTGAGGGGGCCCAGTTCCTCGAAACCAATGGTGGCGTTGATGTAGCTGCGCAGCACTATCTTGTCCGTATCCACGTCCCCTGCCAGCAGGCGCTCGACGCCTTCCTTCAGCAACCCTTCCCGAAATGCCGGGTCGCGTTCGGCGCGGATCTGCACGGTCTCTTTGAAGTCACGGGTGAGCGGCATCTCTAATACCTCCTTCTGCTTGCGGCGCCTTTATGCCTGCCGTGCTCACACGTTACTTCCCTTTGGTTGCGGTTTGTCAATTCTGCGCTCGACCGCCTGAACGGATAGCGAATGCAGCATCGAACAAATCGCCGACCTTTATGCAATCATGCAGGTCACCCGAAACGGTTATGTCGTGATGGGGCGTACCCTCCGCTTCAAACCAAACTCTCACCTCTACTTCAATATCCGCTGTCGTAACCGGATCCGTCTTTGCTCCTTTGATTTATGATAGCAAAGTCACTGTTTGCTTTTCCCTACACCATGGCACGCTTGAAAACCGGCCGCGCCTCCGCCCAGGACGCTGAACTTGTGGGGTTGTACACCGAGGATTAGATCGGTGCACGATCAACCTCCTTCCTGAACTCTGGGTCATTCAAGTATCTCCTTAACCATCTGGCAACCGTACTTGCGTCTTTTCCGATCTCCTTCCCTATGGCCGCAAACGAAAGGGCCGGAGTCTCACTGGCCCGCATTTCCAGCGCCCTTCTTACGGTCCGGAAGTCGTACGGATGCTGATTCCTGGCCGGCCAGCGGGGTGCTGTCAGTTTGTTCAGCAAGGTGCTCATCCTCTTTCTCCTCTGGGTTACTTGCCATATCTCACTATACCACACCATACCACACCAAATTCTAGTAAAAAGAAGCAGGCTCCTCCTCAAATGGGTTGGCCAGGTCCGGCGAGATTCTCTCAAATTTATACTTTTTCGTGTAGTAAACCTAAACGGACCAACTATCCAGCCAACAAAGCTGCGCCACTGGCTTGCTCAAAGTCTGTCAGAGTCGAAGTTGGTGCCGTATGGCCCATCTCCGACGCAGGCAATCCGCCGCCTCTTACGCCAGCCACTTGGCGGCGCGCCCGGCCCCTTCCGAGCGTGTATAGACCTCGACCATTCTCGCCGTCTTCCAGCGCCCCTGCGCAGCGCCATCCCCACCCGGCCCGAATGCCCGGAAAAACCCCGCCCCAACCCCGCCGCGGCTGCGGCCGGCGTAGTAATCGGGGTTGTGTTCTGGTGTGTCAGGATGGGCATAATTCAAGACCCCGTGCAATGAGCGGACCCAAATCGATCTTGACCGATGGATCTTCCGGATCTGTTCGCCGAATCTGTTCGATGTCTGCAGCTCCGACGAATTGCGGTGCATGCACACCATTTACAGAGTACGTTATGCCTTCCAGAGGATCATGAACGACTATCGCGCCTTTGGCACACTGAAATAACGGGAAACCGCGACGTTCAGCGCAATCACAATGCAGGTAACCCTTTTCGATTGTCAACGGCCACGCCACGCCCATCTTCTCACGGTAAATGGTCTGGGTCGATCCAGTATTGGGCTCACATCCGGAAATCATCAGAACCAGAAACAGCAGGAAAGGAATACGTTTCATCTGTTTACCCCTCGGCATGGACAGGTGCGGCCGCACACTCACTAGGGCGCTATGCTGGCCGTCTCTAATGCGACGGGCACCCCCCTTCGTTCATGGTCAGAAAGCTCGCGAGTGTTCAAAGCATCGACAATTAGATGCATCTCGATTTTCAGTCCGCGTCGCGCGGAAGATAGTCGGGACCGCCAGGAAACATCCCTTGCGATACGAACGCAATGGTGGACTTGTCTGTGATGCCAGGAATCTCCGCTGCAAGAGTAATCGTGCCTTCTTCTTGAGAAAACGTCACTTCGATCTCGCTCGACAGGAATTCATGCGAAGTGTATTCGAGGCCATTATGTTCTGCAATGGCGCGACCGCATCTGTACAAGCCTCCTGTAACCATCGGCTCAGTCGGCCGGGCAAAGAGCACCTCTTCTCGATTCGGATCGTAGTAAGTGGCTTGAAACATATAGTCGAGATGACTCATCGGAGTGAGAGGATCTCCTTCAATGCTGACGAGAACTATCCAATGATTCGCCTCAAGTCTGAAATGTCCTGGCTCGTGACTGTAATACCCCTCTTCGGGAAGTTCCCGAAGGTGAAATGTTGCGGACAGGATTTCGCCGTTCAACTCAGAACTCACGCCGATAATGTCGCCGGAGCCAAACACATTCTCGGAAACCTCCCCTTCCACCCTCTGACCCGGCGATATGGAGATGTAACCTGGCGGGTACTGGCCGTAAATTGACCGATGATAAGGATTCGGTGGCAGGAACGGGCAGCCGTTCAACAGGACCACACACGCGCTAATCAGTAGCGCTTTCAACATCACTGCCTCCTCTTACTTACCGGGGCCTTATGCTAGTTGGGAAAGGCCAAATTTTTGATTTTCAGATAGTCATCTGCACCCAAGAGGCGGTTGACATAAATGCAGAGTGTATGTGTGTGACCTGCCCCCGATGATTGTACCACCCGTTATGTTAGTCCGACCGGCACGGGGACAGGGTCGGCCGGCAAGAGGGCCTCAGGCGCCGGCGGCCGATAGCCTAGGGAGCTGTGTTGACGTCTGTATGCACAGATCTGACTAAGTCAACGATTGATGGGGGCGCCGCATCGAGTAGGTAACGTCCTCCTTAACTTCAAGAAATCTGAACGGCACGCCAAAGAAGTACTTGTCGCCTTTGGATCTGGCTCCTAACTCGTCCATCATCCCGAGGACCGGCGGCTTCTGCCATTCACCGCCATGATAAATGATGATGAAGGCTCGTTCTTGACAAGCGCCACGCCTAACCATGCTCGCATCCCATATCAATCCTTCTTCCTGCATCTCTTCAAAGAAATCGTCATACTCGTCCATAATCTTTTGAACTTCATCCAATGACGGCATTTCCGAACATCTTACAGTCCAGAGGTCGCTGATCGTAATGCCATTGCAGGAGGCCAGGATAAGAACGACAGGCAAGACGACAACAACGATTCCAAATGGGAATGAGTTTACTCTAGACACTTTGGTCCTCCGCGGATCAAAATGAAGTCAGATGTTCTTCGTGTCTTTTCTCACACGCAGGTCGAAATAGTACAAAACATACGCAGTGGTATAGAACGGCACAGTGAAGATGAGCGCCAGAATCCCGATTGCACCATTGAGACCGTCCAGCAGTTCCTGATCCAGACCTGGAAGCAAGTCAGGTAATCCAAATGCCAGGAACACACTGAGCAGACCCGTAAACAATCCGGAGATTACAGAAAAGAGCAAGAGATAGCCTACCGTCCGTAGGACAAAGCCTCTGCTCAGATCCCAACTTCGGCGCAGGGACTCTATCGGCCCTGTTCCCTCCACCATGAGCGCGAAGTCGGACATCGACCAGCGAGCTGCCATATAGATGAAAACGATAAAATAAAGGACGCCGGCGAGACAAAATCCCAACAGTCCTGGTATAGCCCTGTCGATCACGTTCATAACCGACTCTATCTGGCGTGCTTGCGCATCTATATCGTCGGGTGGAATCGATGCAGTGAAGGCGTCGCGAAATTCAGTAAGGGGAAAGTCAGTCGCGAGGAGTGTAATCGAGACTGGAACTGCCAGCACGATAGATATGCCGGCAAGTACAGCTAGCCCCGCCGCCGCCATGCCGAAGTAGACCAGCAAACGCCGCAGGCTGTTCTCAATGGCCGTTCTGATGACAAGCGGTCGCCCGTGCAACGATTCGACGCAGTGGGAAATGATAGCAAGGGTTGCAACTGCTTGCACTGGCAGGAAGACGATGAGGAAGACTGTGCCTCCGGACACACCCCTTGCGAAGAAAAAGGCAACTGCTGCGAGTGGAATGTAGAGAATGGCGGTTGTGCGCAGAAAGATGCCGAAGTGGGTACCGTACATTCCGAGCGTGCGACCTATCAACTTGCCGACTGTAAGAGGTGTGGAGGGCATGAGCATTTTCCACTCCGTGGTCTGGCGATTGGGGCCAACCATATCCTGCCGCCGTTCTGACTTAACCGGTGGAGGGGATATGTAGCTTGCGTCCTATGTAAGTCAAGTGCGGGTTCTGGATATCGAAGTCAATCACCGCCTGCTGGCAATTGCCCGCTTGCGGATCTTTGTCCGTGTGGACGTACGCCATTTCCGATATGCGCTGGCCGTCCTTGTTTTCGACCCAGAACCACCAATGCCCTTCCCGCGGTCCGGACGCCAGAAGAATGTGTGTGTACTGGCCGCCCTTCGCAGATCTCTTTCTTGCCACCACGTCCCCGTCCGGCTGCCAGCTGAAGGCCACCTGGTAGTCATTGACCGGATGGCCGTTCAACCGCACAGTGCCCTGCGCCCGTGTGCTGTCGGCATTGGCGTCGCAACGCACCACTTTTGCCAGGTTAACGAGGTTGTTCGACGATCTCAGATCCTGAACTGTTGCGCCGTAAACCTCTGCAATGCTGGCAAGGGTTTCGCCTGACCTGACAATGTGCCCAAAGACAACTTTGGTTCCCGCAGGCTTCCGAGGCAAGGGCTTGGCGGCTACGGGCTGCGGCGAAACCGGCAGCGGTGACAAAGGTATCTGCAGTTTACGTCCAACGTAGGTGAGCTCGGGGTTCTGAATGTCGAAATCGATCACTGCCCGCTGGCATTTTCCTTCATGCGGATATTTGTCCGTGTGGACATACGCCATTTCCGAGATGCGGGTGCCGGCGCTGTTTTCAATCCAGAACCACCAGTTCCCTTCGCGGGCGCCCCCGCCGAGAATGTGGCTGTACTGACCTCCCACCTGGCCGCCCCCGCCGGAAACTGCCCTGGCTACGACCGTCTCGTCCGGATTCCAGCTGAAAACGACCCGAAAACCGTTAGCCGGCTGGCCATTCACCCGCACGGTGCCCCGTGCCTGTGTGCTGTCGGCATTGGGCGTGCAGCGCACCAGTTGGGCTCGGTTAACGAGGTTATTGGCAGCCCTCAGGTCCTCGACCGAAATGCCGTATAGCGCTGCGATGTTGACAAGGGATTCGCCGGGTCTGACGATGTGGAAGTATGTTTGGCGGAGAGTTGGGCCCTCTGCGGGTGCTGCAAACACCGGCATGGGAACCATGAATAGCGAAAACAGGAGAACGAGAAGAGTGGCCATCGAAGCTCGTTGAGGCTGCCAAGTCGATCTGGCAGGCGAAATATCGGCAGGGCTCATGATATTCCTCCTTCGTGATTCAGTCCGGACTCTTGAGGATTCGTTTTTCGCTGTGACTTGTAGTGACTTCCCTTTCGGTTCAGATCGCCGCGTGTACCGGTTCTATCGGGGAATCCTTACCGGGATATATGAAGGGGGGGCCCAGGACTGGACCCCGAAACGGGAAAAATTCGAAGGATAACAATAGAATACCAAGCCTCTACCGCATCTGTAGCGCATAAATATACCGAAATCGGCACATTGATGTACCAAAATCGGTACATCAGGCGGGAATATCTGGTTTAGCGACAGACAGCCGCCGGGGCCGGCACACTGCGCGTGCACCGGCATTGAGACTGTGTCGCAGCGTGCCAGATCATTCGTGTAGTCATCCCTAACCTTAATCACTCCATCCCAATATACAACCCTCGACACCAACACTATGCACAAAGCAAGCCGCATCTGCAGCCGAAGGCTCCGGCGAGTGGCCGGGATACCTGGCCTGTACAGCCCGAACGGGCCAGCTGTCCGGCAGGCGAGGCTGCGCCACTGGCCTGCTCAAGGTCTGTCAGAGGCGAAGTTGGCGCCGTATGGCCCATCTCCGACGCAGGCAATCCGCCGTCTCTTACGCCAGCCACTTGGCGGCGCGTCCGGCCTCTTCCGAGCGCGTATAGACCTCGACCATCCTCGCCGTCTTCCAGCGCCCCTGCGCCATAATCTCATGCGTGGGCGCACCGGCAGCAGCCATCCGCCTTGCCATCCCCACCCGCCCCGAATGTCCGGAGAAACCCAACCCCAACCCAGCCACCGCGGCCGCGGCCCGGATGCGCCGCGAGATCGAAGCCGCGGACAGCCCGAACACCGAAGCCGCCCCGTTCGCGTCCGCCGGCCGTATCGCACCCAGCGCCTCCACCGACGCCGGCGTCAGGTAGACCGTACGCGCCTCCGCATCCGTCTTCGAGCGGCCCACCGTCAGCCGCCCCGACCCGTCGTCCCAGCGCACAACGTCATCCCACGTAAGCGCGGCCGCCTCAGAACGCCGCAGGCCTGCGTCCGACAGCACCCGGCACAGCGCGATGTCGACCAGCCCCCGACGCCGCGCCTGCTCGGGCCGCTCCATCTTGCCGCCCCGCCCCACGCGCGGCTGGCACGCGGTCGCGGTGACAACCGCCAGCGCCTCCGCGGTCAGCGCGTACGCCTGCCGCGGCGATGAAGCCTGCCGCGCCAGACCGCTTATCGTATCGGTCACGACCTGGTCGTTCGCGGTCGGCTCGACACCGACAAGATTCTGCACCTTGCGCAGCGCGGCCACCGTCATCCGCAGCGAGGAGATGCCGGCGCCGTTCTCCGCCCGTTCCCGCAGATAGGCGCGCAGCACAAACGGCGACGGCGTCAGCGCGTGCACGCCCAGCAACGCGGCCCACCGCCCCCATGCCGCCAGCGCGCTGCCGTAGGCGCGGCGCGTGTTGGGCGCCAGCGCTTCCAGCGCGGCCTCAAAGCGCGTCGCCTGCTCGGAATCGTACGGTCTGACGAGCCCGAGCGCGGCCTCCTGGATGGCGGCCAGAACGCCCTCGCCCGTGTTGACCGGTGCCTCGTTCATCGGTCTGTCCTTTGTATGTGAAAACCCTTAATAAAGTCCATAGAAAAGCCTGTCTGCATAAAGACGCGATAATTTCGTTTAACGTCGATTTATACAGGCCAGTATACACCACCAATGCAAGGGTTGCGACGAGGCCAATCGCGACAAAAGAAGGGGCTGTGCCAGGCAGCTCCGCATCAATCCGGGCGTACGCTTCACCGGCCGGCAAGCGCCGGCCGCAGTCCGAATCCGGGTCGCCGCCGGCAAAGCAGGGCGAATGCTGCCAATCGTGAGGTATCCCAGCTACCCCTGTGCGAATTCAGGCGCTCTACGGGCCTCCTGTGGCGTTCTTATTTGGAAGTTTGGAGTGAAGATGGGCTGAAATGGTTTGGATAGAGGTTGGAGATCTCTTGTAATGACTACGCGAAGAGTCTATGCTCCTTCCCATCATACAGCTATCGTTGGGGACTTGCTGCGCGCTGAAGTCGCGGTTGCAGCGGGGTTGGTGAAACGGCCGGCAGGGTCGGATCGTCGGGCTACGGGAGGGCGGTCAGGGCAAGCAGCCCGCCGCCAATCAGGAAGAAGAGGCCGGCCATCGCCAGGACGATATAGAGGGGCCGGCTGGCGCGCAGCAGCTGACGCCGCCACAGCAGCGGGACAAGCGACAGTGCGATCAGAAGCCCGCCGGCCACTGTTTCCGCGGGCAGCCGGGGAACCGGATTGCGCCAGGGGGAGCGGGAGACCTGTTGGACTGTTTCGGCTGACGGGACGGGGACGGCGATTTCGACCAGTGCGTCGTCCATGCCTCTGCGGCGCACGTATACCGACAGGTTCCACTGGCCGTCGCGGTTGAGAAAGGCGCCTTCTGCGGCAAAGGCGTCCTCGCCCAGGCCGGCCAGATCGAGGCGCGCCTGCCCCATCTCCCCTGACTCGTGTGAGAAGAAGAGACGCACCAGCTGGACCTCACCGATGTCGGAGGAGTCGGGATGGGAGAGATGAACCCAGTAGCGGTTGTGGCCGACCCGATTGGGCGTTACCTGCAGGTGGACTGCCAGATCGCCGTCGTAAGCCATTTCGTTGAAGGGCGGCGAGGGCGCCGCGGGGGCAGTTGACGGCGGGAGGTTCGGTGTCGGGGTCTGTACAAGCACCGCTACTGAAATGAAGAGCAGGGCAGCCATGCCGGCCTCGGCGGCCACCCGGCGCGTGAAGCGGCTGAGCTCGGACGTGCTGGCGACGGTATCTTCGGCGCGCTTTACCGCACGATTGTTGAAGTAGGCGAGGGCGAGGATGGCGGCGACGATCATCAGCTTTATGATGAGGACGCGCCCGTAAGTTGTCGTGAAGAGACTGGCGGCGCCCGGCAGCTGCACGAAGCTGCCGAAAAGCCCGGTCAGGGCCAGAACGAACACCGCTATCTGGGCGCTGAGGGAGTAGCGCGTTAACAGGCGGACCGTCCAATCGGGGTCGGGCAGTGTGCGCCGGCGGTGAAGCTGGAGCAGCAGGAGGGCCAGAAAGATGAGACCGCCCGCCCAGACCGCGGCGGCAACCAGATGAGCGAAATCTGCGGCAACGGCCCAGCCACTGCCGGATGCGGCAGCGGCGTGACTGCTGGCTGCAAAGGTAAAGAGTGCGGCTGCCGTAAGCAGGGTGGCCCAGATGCGTTGGGGAAAGGCCCTGTGCCATGTTTGTTCGCCGCCGAAGAGAAGTTCGGACCAGCCGCTGCACACGACCATGATCGCAGCCACAAAGATCCACAGATTCGGGCCGTAAATTAGCGTTCCCCCCAGCGCGAACCCGATGAGCCACGTATGGATCATGAATAGAATAGGCCACAGGCGGGGGGCCAAGCCGGGTGGAATAGGCCGGCGGAAAAGGATACTGGACCAGCCGTTGGGGTAAAGCAGGGGGATGACGCCCGCCAGCAGCGTCTGGCGTATCAGCAGGAGTCGGCCGGGTCGGGTGGCGAGCAGGAGCTCCAGGAATCCGTCGATGCCGCCAAGGCGCAGGGACTGGAACAGGAACTGCAGCCATCCTGACGCGAGCAGGAGCAGCACGCCGACTAACGCGGTTGAACTGATCAGCGTATCGACGAAACTCTCGGGGTTTTTGTCGGTCCTTGAATGCGCCAGCAACCAGCGGACAGCCAGCGGTCCGGCCAGCAATGCAGCGCCGAGCAGCGAGATCCAGCGGAGGATGGAATCGGTGAGAGGCGGAAGCCCTTGCTGGCGGTGGACGGGGACCTCGACGGCTGTGCCTGCGGGGCGTGTGCCGTCGGGATTGAGGATGGTGAGGGGGAAGGAGCCGACCCACTCATGGCCGTCCACGCTGGAGAGGGTCTGCCAGACGACGGTGTAGACGCCCGGTTCGATGCTCTCAAGCGGCAGGGTGAGGTGGGCGGGGTCATCGGGGTCGAACTGCGGCGCGCCGGTTGGGATTTCGGCTCCGGCGGCGTCGAGGATGCGGGCGCCCGTGAAGGTCTCCTCCAGCGGCTCGCTGAACCAGAACTGGATGGCTGCGGGCGGCTGCGTGAGTTCTGCGTTCGGCTGGGGGTCGGCGCGCACGAGCAGCGCGTGGGCCCGCACGGCCGGGGGCGCCAGCAGCAGGGCCATTGCCGCGGCGAACCACGCCAGCGGCAGGCCCGCTGCTATCATCCTTTTGGCGGCCGCCCCTCTTGGCCTGGCCGCGCCATGCCAGGGAGCCTGCGACATCGTGCAGCTAACCGTTCTTTCCGCTCAAGCCGCGCGAGTTGCTCGGAGACCGGCTCTCGCCCAGCCCTTTGCGTCTTCGGGCCAGGAGAAATGCGCCGAGAAGCAGTAGTACCGGGAAAGAACTGCCCATGCAGGGAATCCCCGGTCCCTGGTCAGCCTGGTCGGAATCCGGTGGCGTCGATTCAGTCTCAGCGCTTTCCGGCGTGGCTGTATCCGTGGGCGAAGGCTGGTCGGCCTCCTCGGTGACAGTCGGCGCGGGTGTTGAAGTGGCTGTCGGTGTGGCCTCCGCCCCGGGCTCGTCAGCCTGAATTGTGAACTGGAACTCGCCTTCGGCGTCATCGCCGTCGTCTGCGGACAAGGTGCGCCAGCGCACGGTGTAGACGCCGTTGGGCAGGTCCGATTGCATCGAGACGGTCATCAACTTGCGGTTGTCATCGTCGATGGCGGCGTCGTCCTGGTCGACCCTCTGGTCATCGGGGCCGTAGACCTCAAGGCTGTTTTGGCCTTCCCGGCGAAAAAGCTCTTGGGTGAACCAGACCTGCACCCGCTGCGGCGACTGGGAAACGACCTCACCGGCGGCGGGCACGGCACTATCATAGTCGGCGTGGGCCAGGACGGCGGTTGACAGTGGGTAGAGGACAGCGGCCAGCAACACGCCTGCCCAAAGCAGTATGACTATACCTCTACGCAGTTGGGTCTGGATCACAGGCTAGCCTTCGTGGCTGTGGTCGTGTCCGTCGTCTTGCGGTTCATCTGATTCGACTTGAACGCATTTATCGTTTCCGCCTTCCTGGGCGCCGTTATCGTCGCTGGCTTCCTCGTCGTCATGGTCATGACTGTGACCGTGGTCATCATGGGCGGTCTCAGCCTGCTCGCCCTCTTCCTGACCTTCCGCTTCCATCTCCTCTTGGGACAGTTGCAGGCAGTCAAACCAGTCGAAGACGTTGCTGGAAAAGTGGTGCTGCTGGTCGTGCGCGGTTGAGGAGAGGGGCACAGCGTTCTCCAGATCGTCGTCGGCAAGCGCCGCGGTGAGCTTTATGAGTGTTTCGGTGAGCGCCGCCGCTTCTTCGGCCAGTTCCGGCGGCCAGTCGACAGCGTTCAGGAGGGGCGCGAGATACTTGATCTGTCCGGCGTCGCCCGGCATGATGCCGTCGCCGTCTTTCAGGCGTCTATGCAGGGCGTGGATGTCGACCTTGTCAAGAAGATAGGCTGCGGAGACGGCGTCATAGACGGAATGGGCGGGTTTTTCGGCGGCCATCTCGTCTTCTGTTGTTTCAAGTTCGGCCAAGCGGGCCTCAAGAGCGGCGATGCGCTCGGCCAGGGTTTCAAGCGTGGGGGCTTCCTCGTGGCTGTGTTCGTCTCCCTCGCTGGCGAAGGAGGGGGTGATCGGAGATGTGGCGTAAAAGACGGCAAAGATAACTGCTGCGCACAGCAACAGTACGGGTAGGCGGACGGAGTTGGGTGTTCGCACTGGAATCTCCTTCTGCTGGGACAGATAGCTGACTTCTAGCGACCGGCGGATTACAGCGATTCGGATTCATTCAATTGTATCATTTGGTGGACAGGAAAAAATACCGCAACGGCCAGGCCATGTTCTGTGTGCGGTCTGCCTGGATCAGGCATGTCGGAATGTGCTGTCAGGATCTCTGAAACGGGATCTTGTTGGTCATAGCGGCGTACCCTGGGCCCAATAGGGACCTGCTTCGCCTGCGCCGGCTCACACCCGAAAACAGCCGGAACGATGGATCGGGGGAAGCGCGGTCCGCCGACGAACTGCAACGGTCAGTGGGTTGAAACAGTAAGGGGGGCGTAACCTCTGTTGCTGTTCTCCGCGCCCCTCCGCTGCGCTGGCAGCGGCCTGGCACTTCACTGTCCGGAAAAAATGGTTCAGCGTAATGCCCCGAGGCGGGGTGCGCTGGCCGCGCCGGTGACTCACATAGTAGAACAGCGGAGCGAATCCACCATGCTGAGAGGACCAGAGGCAGGCGAGGTCTATCCCCGCGTCTGCAGCAAGGTTCGATTGCATGGGTAGTGAAACACGCAGTTTGCCGCGGCTTGCGCCGGTTGATAGACTGGGACGTGCTGACGTCTGTCTGCTCACTGTGTTTCCCTTGTGCTGTTCTCCGCGTGACTCCGCGGATCAAAAAAGCTGTTCTCCGTGCTCCTCCGCGTCCTCCGTGGATCAATAAGGTGTTGCCGTTCTCCGCGCCGCTCCCTTCGCCTCAGTTCACGGCTCAACAGAAAAACCGCTGAACTCAGCGATCGCGACGCCCGCCGGCAGCTGCGCCAGCACGTCCAGATACCACCACCAATGTTCAGGTGTGACACCTTCTTCGGTCTCTCGCCAGCGCGCCAGGTCGGCAATGGACTGAACTGCCTGATAAAACGGATGCGCATGGTGCAGCAAACTTTCATCTGCCTTCGCCAGCCGTATCCGCTACGCAGTAGTCAGCTGATCTTCAACTCGATGCAACGCGCTCCGAGTCATAAGCATCTGCAGATGCTCCATGCCGCTGACATCGGCAAACGCAACGTCCGCTTCATAGGCAGATAGGCATTCGTCTTTTCGTCCATCATTCACCACGCTATATGCCTGACTCCACCATCCGCGTCGATTGCAAAGTGGTATGCCTTCCCACCGTACGCCGTCCGCACCTGCACGCTCTCCGCACTCCAGCGCAGCTCGATCGGCGCCCCGCTTATGTAGTGCCTCAGCACCGCACGCTTGCCCGCCAGCTCCGCCGACGGATAAGGCACGTGCGGGCCGCTCTCGATGCGGCCGCCGGCACCGATGTAGTAGAGCCACCAGCCGCTGCCGCTACCCGACTCGCATAGCGCGACCGGCCGGCCTGCGTGCTTCGGCAGGCACGGCAGATCAACCGCTTTCCGCGCCATCGTCGCTGCGACCGGCGTCAGTGTCGGCCTCGCTGTCGCTGCTGGCGGCGCGGGTGCGGTTGGGGTGGTGGTCCATGCCGGTTCCTCCTCGGCCGGCACTGCAGGCCGGCGCGTATTCGTCGCGGTTGGCGTCGGTGTTGCCGTACTGGCAACAGTCGCGGTGTATGTCGGCTCTTCATCGTCCGTCGTCGGGTCCGGCGCGATGGGCGTGCAACTGCCCCCAGGCGGGAAGCGTCTGTTCAGCTCCTCCGGCGTATAACAGGCGCCGCAGTACCAGTATTTGCCATCTGGGCAGGGGGTCGCGTGCGCTCCCTCCAGCGACAGCAGCCACATCGCGCACACCATCGCCAGCACAGCCAGTTTGACCAGAAGCCAGTCCTGCCGTTTGTCTTTCATGCGTCAATCTCGCAGAGTCGCAAACTGGAACCTGGCGCCGCTCATGGTCAGGGTGCGGCCCGTCGGATTCCATGTGCCGAACAGCTGTGACCGATTCGTATTGTTTCCGATCACAATTTCACGATTGGCGGTCTGGGCCGCGAAATAGGCAGCCGAAATTTCCTCTGGAACGATCCGGTCGTTCGATTCATTCCAGGCGACTACGTGCAAAGGTCTATCCCCGCGTGTACGGGGGAACCAACGAGGTATTCGTATTCCTCTTTCTGCGTCTCTAGTGAAGCCACTTCGGTGTAATCTTCTTAGGTAGGTAGCGGAAGGGCAAAACGGAGTCAGGGCAACAGCCGCCGCAAACAACGCCACAAACACCCAGGTCGGAAGTTCGCCAAATAAATCCGAGGCGATGATCGCCAGCCCAATCATCAGCAGGATCAAAGTCTCAAAAGTGAAGATGTACCTGCCCACCTTCGTTGTCGGCCAGAACCAGATCGTGACAGCGACAATCGCAATCCCCCCAGCCACTTCGAGAAACGTAAACTCGATTTCGGGGTCGAAGTAATCGGCGAGGATCCCGCCGACGGCTAACGCAAGGATGATCATCAGTTTCTTGCTATTACTTTCCTCTGCCATTTCTGCCTCCTTTGTGTAAGGATTAGAGACCAGGGACGAGGGGCCAGAAGAAAGAAAAACCTAACCCCCTGCCCATGTCCATTCTCCCCCCTATGGTGATTTCTTAAGAGTGCCGGACTTGCTCAGTAGGCGAATTATGGGCGGCACAATTCATTTGTTGGTCACTTCGATAAAGAACGACCACATAACAATTACTCCCCCAAAAAATAAAAATGGACGAGGGTATCCAGAAGGCCAGAGAATACCATCCAGAATCAGAAACGAAAGAACGCCACTCAGGATAGAAAATCGAAGCAGAGCCGATAGCTGTCACCAAAACTACCGCACAGATCGCCCACCCCTTTGACATCTTCATTATCCCCAAAAAAACAGGCCGTCAGTTTTCTTCTCAATCCTGTCGGCAATGTCGGAACGGTGGCGGTGGCGCGGCTGGGAAATGTGAGCTAACAGCGGACGAGCCAAGGCCTCAACATTCCCAGAATGACGGAAACCAGCAGCCACGCCAATACGACCCATGCCAGGTAGGGGATACTACCCACCAGCAATGCAAGGCCGCCAATCACCACCATGCCCACCGCTATCCAAGCGGAGATCGAAACCGCGTATGGATTCCGGTCAGAGTATTTTGGTGGAATGACAACGATCAAGACAACGCCGGCAGCCATGATCATTGCAAGTGTTGCCCAGGGCAGCACATTCAAAAATCCCGCAATAAAGAGTCCGAGCGCTATCCCTAAAGATTGTAGAACCTTTGGATTCTTCATGTCAGTTTCCTCTTTTCCAAATGAAAGGGGAAACCCGAAGTCCATTTGGGGGCAATGGACTTCGACTCTCTCTGCATTACGGCCTGCATTCAGGGTCAACGCCTAGCAAAATTTCAACCATTTGCAAAGTTCTGGGCAGACAAGGCCAGACCTCCAAATCTCGACTTACACGGACAATATATACCTTTGCAGGCGCTCCTGTATCGGTGAAATCTACCGATATCGGTACCTTGACGTTCCGAAATCGGTAGACCGATGTGCCGAACTTGGTATATGTAAACGATGCCGCTGGCCTGGGTCCAGGGCGGCGGGGTGGGTCAATCCTGCTGACTTGTGTAGTGTGCGTGTCTCCGCTGGTCGGCTCTGCACGCATAGTCTTGGGCGCTCTGGCGGATGTCGATCACGTAGGTTTTCATCATTATGTCGTGCAAGGTGCGGCCTTCGCTGTCGAAGTAATACCAGAGATGACCGATTATTAGGATGGACGATACAAGCTTTCCGAATGTCTCCCGCGCGAGGAAGGCGATGTAGTTCGGCGGTGTGCCATCGTAGTTAACGACCTTGCAACGGGTTATAAACTTCCCAACGGTCTGGCTGCGGCGTGCAAGGATAAGATAGGCGGTTGTTGTGATCAGAAGTGCTATCACCCATACGCCAATCGGCTTAAATGCCCGCGCGGGCGGGGATGCTGCCATTGCGGGAAAGAAGGTAAACGCGAAAAGATAGAGGATAAGCCGGTCTATCATGTGTGCGGAAAACCGGACGTAAACAGGTGCAGCGATGTAGTGGTGGACAGGAACATCGTCCGGCGACGTGCGTGGATCGTGGATCGCGTTGTTCTGCGTCTTCATGGCCCTGCGCTCTTTTCGCTCTTTCAGTGCTCCCTCTGTAGAGCCGTATAGTGGTTCTGTCCTCGTGGTCGAGGTTGTCGTGCTTGTCCCAATCCTTTCAGTGCTCCCTCTGTAGAGCCGTATGGTGGTTCGTATACGTCTGCCCGGTGCGCCACTGCATCCCCTCCCTTTCAGTGCTCCCTCTGTAGAGCCGTATGGTGGTTCACCTCGGTCGAGCTGTTCGAGTCTGGCGATGCCAATCCTTTCAGTGCTCCCTCTGTAGAGCCGTATGGTGGTTCCCATCAGGGAGTTCATGCCCGGCGGCGCCTACAATATCCTTTCAGTGCTCCCTCTGTAGAGCCGTATGGTGGTTCCGACATGGCGTCGTAGACCAGCCATTCGTCTCCGTCCCTTTCAGTGCTCCCTCTGTAGAGCCGTATGGTGGTTCATTTTGGCTGACAACCTGGTGCTACGCTTCTATCCTTTCAGTGCTCCCTCTGTAGAGCCGTATGGTGGTTCAAGGTCTCATCAGTGAAAACCGGGATGAAATTTCTTGACTTTCAGTGCTCCCTCTGTAGAGCCGTATGGTGGTTCGGCCTGGTACGAGCTGCTGCGGGAACCGGCCTTTGATCTTTCAGTGCTCCCTCTGTAGAGCCGTATGGTGGTTCGCACAAGACGGATGAGCTCTGGAACGTGATGATCACCTTTCAGTGCTCCCTCTGTAGAGCCGTATGGTGGTTCCCAGCCTTTTCGACCGGGTTCTACCAGGTGGTGGACTTTCAGTGCTCCCTCTGTAGAGCCGTATGGTGGTTCGTATACGGCATCCCGTTGATCCATCATTTGTGGCTTCTTTCAGTGCTCCCTCTGTAGAGCCGTATGGTGGTTCGCGGGCAGAGCTGGCAAGGACGTTCCACTTCATCCTCTTTCAGTGCTCCCTCTGTAGAGCCGTATGGTGGTTCCCTTGAGTACCTCAAGGAGGGCGCTAACATGGGGGCCTTTCAGTGCTCCCTCTGTAGAGCCGTATGGTGGTTCGTGTTCCCACACCCAGTCCAAATCGGCTGCCGTTTCCTTTCAGTGCTCCCTCTGTAGAGCCGTATGGTGGTTCGTTTTGGACCCGGTTGTGGCTGCGTTCGTGTTCCACTTTCAGTGCTCCCTCTGTAGAGCCGTATGGTGGTTCAACACAGGTAGGCTTCCCCATCCATCACGTAACAGTTGCTTTCAGTGCTCCCTCTGTAGAGCCGTATGGTGGTTCGTCGGATTCCCGATCCCCGTAGTAAACCACCCTCTCCACACCTTTCAGTGCTCCCTCTGTAGAGCCGTATGGTGGTTCCCTGGGACAAGAGTGAGCCCGAATGCCCCATCTGCAACTTTCAGTGCTCCCTCTGTAGAGCCGTATGGTGGTTCCTCGGTTTCGGCTGCGCTCGGTGCGATTTACGGTGACTTTCAGTGCTCCCTCTGTAGAGCCGTATGGTGGTTCCTCGGTTTCGGCTGCGCTCGGTGCGATTTACGGTGACTTTCAGTGCTCCCTCTGTAGAGCCGTATGGTGGTTCGGTTTGCCGGAGGCGTGGTGGTGGTCCGCTTATGACCTTTCAGTGCTCCCTCTGTAGAGCCGTATGGTGGTTCGCAAGCTGAGAATCCGCAGCGCCTCCGAAATCGTTTCTTTCAGTGCTCCCTCTGTAGAGCCGTATGGTGGTTCGCCCCATTCACCGGACGAAGGCCCACCGCCCCCGGACCTTTCAGTGCTCCCTCTGTAGAGCCGTATGGTGGTTCCCAGGTCGAAATGCCGTTCATAGGCGAGATAATCCACTTTCAGTGCTCCCTCTGTAGAGCCGTATGGTGGTTCACGAGGATGAAAAAGAGCAGGCCGCCGCAGCAAAAGATCTTTCAGTGCTCCCTCTGTAGAGCCGTATGGTGGTTCGGCTGCCGATTCGAGGAACACGCGCAAGGCCGGATACTTTCAGTGCTCCCTCTGTAGAGCCGTATGGTGGTTCAATGCCGCACTCCCCACCCGTGCGGTGAGAACCCATCTTTCAGTGCTCCCTCTGTAGAGCCGTATGGTGGTTCTACGCTGTCGGCCCTACGCAGAGTGGCAAGAGCATACTTTCAGTGCTCCCTCTGTAGAGCCGTATGGTGGTTCCGTGGAAGGCCGAGAAGGCAAAGCACGTCGCTGTGTCTTTCAGTGCTCCCTCTGTAGAGCCGTATGGTGGTTCAACGTCCGTGCCAAGCACGGTACCGCGAAAAACAGCTTTCAGTGCTCCCTCTGTAGAGCCGTATGGTGGTTCGGATGCTATCACGAAATAGTCGGCCAGCACAGGGATACTTTCAGTGCTCCCTCTGTAGAGCCGTATGGTGGTTCCTGATTGCAACCGAGCAGAAGCATAATGAGGCGCTGCTTTCAGTGCTCCCTCTGTAGAGCCGTATGGTGGTTCAAGTCCAAGTCAGTCCCCTGTTTCGCTTGCGTTTTCCTTTCAGTGCTCCCTCTGTAGAGCCGTATGGTGGTTCGCCCAAGCCCGAATCGGTGAACCGCTGCGCAAGGCTTCTTTCAGTGCTCCCTCTGTAGAGCCGTATGGTGGTTCATGAGCTACATGTCTTGCGCCAGGTGGCTGAACGGCTCTTTCAGTGCTCCCTCTGTAGAGCCGTATGGTGGTTCTCTTCTTCCTCTTGCTGGTCGAACATGAACGTTACCCTTTCAGTGCTCCCTCTGTAGAGCCGTATGGTGGTTCGCGAACGCGATCAGGCGCTTCTGGTGATCAGCCCACTTTCAGTGCTCCCTCTGTAGAGCCGTATGGTGGTTCAAGACGCGGCGCGTGTTGCAGTGGCTGGCCGACAACCTTTCAGTGCTCCCTCTGTAGAGCCGTATGGTGGTTCAAAGCCAGCGCCTTTGCAACCACCCTGGAACACGGTCTTTCAGTGCTCCCTCTGTAGAGCCGTATGGTGGTTCCAGGCGATTTTTCCTCTTGCCCTCACGGGCGCTTAACTTTCAGTGCTCCCTCTGTAGAGCCGTATGGTGGTTCAGTATGATGCCAGGACTGAGGAAGATGGACTTGCACCTTTCAGTGCTCCCTCTGTAGAGCCGTATGGTGGTTCGCAGTACCCACACACAAAGGATAGGGACAGTGGCATCACCTTTCAGTGCTCCCTCTGTAGAGCCGTATGGTGGTTCCCGCCTCCTGGACGGTAAGGACGTCGTTCAGGTCAAACTTTCAGTGCTCCCTCTGTAGAGCCGTATGGTGGTTCTTCGCCTGGTAATTCCGTCGTCGCTGAACATCCAGCTTTCAGTGCTCCCTCTGTAGAGCCGTATGGTGGTTCATTAGTCATAATGAGGATTGCGCGGCTGTACATCTTCCTTTCAGTGCTCCCTCTGTAGAGCCGTATGGTGGTTCATCCGACGACGGCAACTTTTTCATGGCGGGCGGTCTGCTTTCAGTGCTCCCTCTGTAGAGCCGTATGGTGGTTCCTTTGGAAGCTGCCAGAGAAACCGGCCCAGGCCCACTTTCAGTGCTCCCTCTGTAGAGCCGTATGGTGGTTCCAACCAACCCATGTACCATAAAGTGTACAAAAATTGACTTTCAGTGCTCCCTCTGTAGAGCCGTATGGTGGTTCGCGCGACGAACCCGAACGGTACGAGCATATTTGGTTCTTTCAGTGCTCCCTCTGTAGAGCCGTATGGTGGTTCAACACTTTCTTTCGCCCAACGTGGTTGTCGTGCACGCTTTCAGTGCTCCCTCTGTAGAGCCGTATGGTGGTTCACCCATTGCCACGGTACGTCATAGTGCCAGATCGTCTTTCAGTGCTCCCTCTGTAGAGCCGTATGGTGGTTCAACCCACCCGCCGGCCTGACCATCACACAAGGAAACTTTCAGTGCTCCCTCTGTAGAGCCGTATGGTGGTTCACACGCGATTGAAGTCACGAAAGTGGTTCTCGTCGCCCTTTCAGTGCTCCCTCTGTAGAGCCGTATGGTGGTTCGCCGGCACGGTCGTGGCTAATTTGTTTACGTCGCCCTTTCAGTGCTCCCTCTGTAGAGCCGTATGGTGGTTCAGGGCACAAATCCTGGGTGATGAACATGGTGTACGCTTTCAGTGCTCCCTCTGTAGAGCCGTATGGTGGTTCACGTCGATTGCGAGTTTGTCACCCTCGACGCGCAATCTTTCAGTGCTCCCTCTGTAGAGCCGTATGGTGGTTCATCCGTCGTCAAAGTAACGTTGGTGCCTTCATGCACTTTCAGTGCTCCCTCTGTAGAGCCGTATGGTGGTTCCAGCAACAACGGGGGCAATGACAGCGGGTTCGACCCCTCTTTCAGTGCTCCCTCTGTAGAGCCGTATGGTGGTTCTTTTAGCAGAAAAAGAGAGGGTAGAGTGGCAGCTAATCTTTCAGTGCTCCCTCTGTAGAGCCGTATGGTGGTTCGTATGAGACTTCACAAGCGTATGTTGCGATTGCTAGTCTTTCAGTGCTCCCTCTGTAGAGCCGTATGGTGGTTC